>USCM01000007.1 GCA_900553155.1 uncultured Prevotella sp.
ACTTTGTAGAGGATGGCTCGTATCTTAAGATGAAGTTCGTCAAGCTTGCCTACGACCTGCCTACCAAGTGGCTCAGCCGCATTGGCGCATCAGCCCTCTCGGTATACGGTCAGTTGGAGAACGTCTTTACCATTACCGACTACTCGGGTCTTGACCCGGAACTGCCACTCGGCACATACGGAGCACGTTACGACGGAGGTCCTTATCCACGTTCGCGCACATTCACTGTAGGTGTAAACCTGACGTTCTAAATATCCTATTCAATAGAAAATCCAAACAATACATATAAAGATGAAGACATATTTCAATTTCAAATATATGGCCATCGCCACAGTCTTTGCCGCATCGTCGCTCTCGCTGACATCGTGCGATGACTTCCTCGACCTTAAGCCAACCGGCACATTCACCGAGGAGCAGCTCGACGACTCTTCTATCGAGGGTCTAATGGCTTCTGCATACGCAGGTCTTGAAGCCCACTTCTTTGGCAACAACGAGTCGTTTGCAGGTCCGATAACCAACTGGGTGTTTGATGTTCGTTCTGACGATGCCCTCAAGGGTGGAGGCGACATCACTATGGAGCAGTACATACACCAGCTCGAAGTTTCTAACGTTACAAGCGACAACGCTGTAGCCCTTGACAAGTGGCGCAACAACTACTACGCCATATCTCGTGTGCACAAGGCTATGAATGCTATAGAGAACAGCAACATTGCCAACAAAGCTACATACCTTGGCGAGCTGAAGCTACTCCGTGCCTACTTCTACTTCGACCTTATCCGTATCTTCAAGCAGGTGCCTTACTTCACCGAGAATGAGGACCCTAACGGAAAGCGTGCCGACGAGTATACTCGCGACCAGATATTCTCGTTCATCAAGCAAGACCTTGTTGATGCCTACAGCGTTCTGCCCGAGGAGCAGAGCCAGGCTGGCCGATTCAACAAGTACGTAGCTGCCGCTGTTATGGCAAAGGTTAGCGCCTTTACATCCAACTGGAGTGATGTGGAGACTTATGCCAACTATGTTATCGCTTCAAACAAGTACGACTTCTACGACAACTACGGCGATATGTCGAAGATAGAGTTCAACAACAAGAAGGAGTCGGTTATGGCAGTGCAGTTCTCTACCGCCAACAACAATGCCCACATCAACTGGTCTAACCTCCTCAACACAACCTATTCGGAGGGAGCCTTGTTCGGCACCGGCGACGACTTCTTCCTCGGAAGTCAGAATCTCGTTGACGCTTTCGCCACAGACAATAACGGCTTGCCTTATCTCGACGGCTCCGACCACTACGTCAAGACAACCGAGAACGGCGACGGCAACTACGACGGCAATGTAGACCCGCGTCTCGACTTCACCGTAGGACGCTTGGGTATGCCGTTCCGCGGACACACATACAACAAGAAGTGGTGCCGCGCTTACGATATCTACGGCGAGTACTCGGGCAAGAAGGGGCTTATCGACCCGTCTTCGCCAGACATGGTACAGGGATTCCCTTGGGGAGCATCTGCCCTCAACTACTGCATCATTCGCTACTCCGACATTGTTCTTCTCAAGGCGGAGGCGCTTATCGAGCAGAACAAGCAGCTCGACGAGGCTCGCACCCTTATCAACGACGTGCGCAAGAAGGCGCAGCGCTCTATCGACGGCAACTATACACCGCAGGATCTCGACCCCTTCAATGCCAACTACAACGTAGGTCTCTATCCTT
This sequence comes from uncultured Prevotella sp., assembly GCA_900553155.1. GTDB lineage: Bacteria > Bacteroidota > Bacteroidia > Bacteroidales > Bacteroidaceae > Prevotella. Next base: position 1,712 of record USCM01000007.1, read on the forward strand.
CAGAAGGCTGGACACAGGAGTACGCACGCAAGGCTGTGCGTATGGAGCGCCGTCTGGAGCTTGCTATGGAGGGCAACCGCTGGTTCGACCTTTTGCGCTGGAACACAGCCGTGTCTACTGTCAATGCATATATGCAGAGCGAGAAGAGATACCACACCTATTATGCAGGCAACTCAATCTCTGAGGACGAGCTTTATTTCCCAGTGCCTTACGAGGAGGTCAACAATTCAAATGGTCTTTACAAATAAACAAAGAATGTAATATGAAAAAGCATATATATAGCATATTAGTGGCTGCCTTTGCAGCGTTTGCACTCGGCTCTTGCTCGGATGTAGACATACCGGCAGCTGTACAGTCGGCTAAAGTAAGCAATCTTGCCGCCACAGTAGATGGCCGCGCCATAACCCTCAACTGGACCTTGCCTTCTGCCGAAGGTATCAAGGGTGTAAACATCTACCGCAACAACGACCTCATTGCCGAGCTTGGAGCGGTTGCCACCTATACCGCAAAGAAGCAGCCGTCCAACCAAGACCTTCTCTACACCGTGAAGATAGTATACGAGAATGGCAATGTCTCTGAGGGCGAATCGTTCAAGGTAGATGCTCTGCCTGGCTCAAAGGTGGCAATGCTGCTGCCGTCTAACAACGACTCCGATCTCGACGACGACGAGCTTGCTGCCAAGAACTGGTTTGTACAGACCTATGGCGACAACGGCAAGGTGTTTACACCTGCCACACTCACATCGCTCAATCCCTCGCAGTATGCAGCTCTCTGGATTCAGATAGACCGCGTAGGACTGGAGATGGGGCCCGACAAGCTGCCTGCCGACATCATCGCAAGCGGCATTATCAGCAACCTCACCACCTATCTTAAGGCTGGTGGCAACGTGTTCCTCACCAAGCACGCTACCCAGCTTGTATCATCTTTAGGCCGCATAGCCGAGCAATACGGTCCGCACTTGTTTGGTTCTGGCGAGGGTGGCGAAGGTACAGACATCTGGACAACCAATGCTGTTATAGGTTCCAACTGCGATCCTAAGTACGACCACCGCTCACACGCTGCCTTTGCAGGTCTTGAGGTGTTGCCTGCCAACGACCCCGTCGATAGGTACGACCACGAGTCGTTCCCACTTGAGGGTCCTGGTTTCCGCGAAGACCACAACTGTATGTGGGACCTCAATAGCTACGGCTTCACCCCTGCTGATGGTCTGAACGTTGTCGACGCTTTCGAGAAAAAGACATCTTCAGTGGTTCTCGCTACTTGGGGACACGTTACCGACTACTGCTGCGGTGGCATCATCGAGTTCTTGCCTACCAACGACATCAAGGGACGTATGATATGTATTGGTCTTAGCTCATACGAGTTCAAACAGAACTCAGGCACCAACCAGTATCAGCAGAATACCGAAAAGCTTACAAAGAACTGCATCGACTATCTCGCTGCCGAGTCTGAATTCTAAAACATAACCCAATTTCAATATTCTTGATACAACAAAGGAAGGTTCTCCACGTTAATATATTATAAGGTGGTTAGCCTTCCTTTGTGTTTAACATCAAATAGTATATTATGAACAAAGCATTATCATTACTCTCCACTCTTGCCTTTGCCGTTCCTCTTGGCGTCAATGCGCAGATTGTGAATATACATATGCAACCCTCTGCCAACGGCGCTTTGGAAGAGACAGTTTCGGGCAAGTCGCTTGCCATCAACACCGCCCTTGCTCCCTACACCGTTGCCGGTGCCAAGGGCGAGGCTTGGCGTCTGGACGGCTACTCGTCGTATGCCAAGGGCGATGTCGACCTCTCCATGCTCGACGGCAAGAGCCAACTAACCTTCTCGCTATGGGTGGCCCCCGAGACTTATCCTATGATGCGCCTCGACGAGAATGGCGAGTGGTTCTCAACAATGGCAGGTTCAATGCGCATCAACGACAACAACCAGTGTGACAAGACCACCGGCAAGGGTTTCTCCTTCCAGATTGGGTCGAGAGGAACCTATATGTTCACTTGCTTCAGCAATGGCTTCCAGCTTACAGCCAAGGCGTCGCAGAAGCTCAACCGCTACGAGTGGAACCACCTCGTGGCTGTGTTCGACGGCACCAAGAAGACCGTGAAGCTATACAACAACGGCACAGAGGTGGCGTCTGCCAAGTGCGGCAACACCTTTACGTCTACTTCCAACGAGATGTTTATAGGCAAGTCGTACACCGATGTCAAGGCAGACAAGTGCAACCTCAACACCTTCAACGGTCTAATTGACGACCTCGCCATATACGATGGCGTTCGCGACGACATCGTTAGCGCGTCTCCTGAGCATCCTGCTGTGCTTACCTATACGCCCGAACGCTACGCTGCCGACATCTGCCGCCCAGCGTTCCATGGTATGCCTACAGCCAACTGGACCAACGAGACACACGGAGCTGTCTACTACAACGGCAAGTACCACCTCTTCTTCCAAAAGAATCCCAACGGTCTGTACCTCTCGCACATGCACTGGGGACATCTTGTAAGCGACAACCTATACCAGTGGGAGGAGCTGCCCACAGCCATAAGCCCGGGCGATGACGTTACATGGTACGACCAGAAGGGCTGCTGGTCGGGCTGCGTATATATGGACGATGTGCTTACAGGCGGCAAGCCCAACATCTTCTATACCGGTGTCGACTATGCACGTGCTATGATATCGCAGGCAGTACCAGCCGACGACGAGCTTCTTAGATGGAATAAGGTTGAGGCTAACCCGGTGGTAAATGGGCGTCCCGACGGATTGAGCGACGACTTCCGCGATTGCTTCGTCTTCCAGAACAATGGCAACCACTATATGATTGTAGGCTCGTCGAAGAGTGGGGTAGGCTGCGCAACGCTGCACAGATACGACAGTGCCACCAAGAAATGGTCTAACGATGGCTCGCTCTTCTTCAAAGGACAAACCGCCGACCGCGACGGCAACTTCTGGGAGATGCCCAATGTTACACAGTTTGGCGACAAGTGGCTCTTTACATGCACCCCATTGTCTACCTCTAAAGGTGTGCGCACGCTTTATTGGGTAGGCACTATCAATGCCGACGGCACATTCAAGCCCGACAATATAGCACCAAAGACGGTTGAGTTGGACGGCTTCTCAAAGGACGGATATGGCATGCTCTCGCCCACAATATTCAGCAAGGACGGCAAGACGCTTATGCTTGGCATCGTTCCCGACAAGCTGCCTATGGCAGAAACCTATCGCCTTGGTTATGCCCATGCCTATAGCTTGCCACGTGAGATAAGCCTTGCTGCCGATGGCTCGCTTGTACAAAAGCCGTTTGACGGACTTGCCGAGATGCGTACCGACAAGCAGTTGCGCCGTACCGGCTTCACCCTTAACGGCAGCCTTGACCTCTCGCCCGTAGAGGGACGCAGCTTGGAGCTTGACGGCGAGTTTGTAGTAGGCAACAACAACTTTGGCTTTACCGTTCTCGGCACCGACGACAAGCACGTCACCATTACCTATTCGCCCTCAACCAACACCGTGCGCCTGGATATGCAAGGCTACGACCGCATTGTGCAGGACGCCGCCTTTGGCGGTATTTATGAGAGCGAGTTGCCGCAGAAGCTGTCAGCTGGACAGACGGCGCGCCTCAAGGTATATGTCGACCATTCGTTTATCGACCTCTTTGTCAACGACATGTATGCCGCTTCGGTGCGCATATTCCCAACAAACGCTTCAGGTATAAAGGCCACGGCGTTTGCTACGGGCGATGTGGAGGTAAAGAAGCTTGACGCTTATGTGCTTGAGGCGGGTCAGGCTACAGGTGTTAAGTCGTTAGATGTTTCGGCGTGTAAGGTTAGTGGCGGCAAGCAAGGCATAAGCTACGACACCTGCGGCAGAAGCATGAGTGTCGCCGTATACGATATGGCAGGCAGATGTATTAAGTCGTTGTCGGCGGTCAATGGCAAGGGTATTATAAGTGTTGGTGCAAGCGGACTCTATGTAGTCCGCCTTGCTGACACCTCTACAGGTGCTACACAGGTGTTCAAGACGATATGTTGAGCACCTGTGTTTTGGCATATATAGGTGGTATATAAAAAACAACCACGCTGCATCTACTGCGGCGTGGCTATCAATTAATAGTAAAGTGATGACTATCAGTTTTTATTCTTTGAGAAGGTATTATTAGGTGATTGTTTAAAGGTATTTTCACCGCTCTTGAATTACACAAATCCTTCGAGCGAATAGTTGTGTCTTAATGGTCTCAGTAGGTCGTTATGAAATGATGATAACTTTTACGACTGCAAAGATAGTTCTATTTTGAATGATACACAAACTTTTGGGCGGAAAAGTTCAAAAAAAGTTGATTTTAACATTTATATTCAAGTTATATAGCCAAAAATGGCGCCCAAACTGTCGTTTGAGCGCCATTTTAAGTATTTTTTGACTGATGTCAATCTTGTGCCTGTTGTTTTTTGATTTGCATCAAAACACGTTTTTTATTTATTAACAGTTGAGCCTTTCCTACTTGCGGTTCATCTCCACCTGCTTAACCTTCTTGAACAGTTCGGATGCAAACACCAGGTCGTTGAGCTTCTCGTTGGTGGCTCCCATAACATCGTCCTTTGTTCCTTGCCACTCTTTATGGCCCTTGTATATAAAGATGATGTTCTCGCCGATGCCCAATACCGAGTTCATATCGTGCGTGTTTATGATTGTCGTTATGCCGAAGTCCTTGGTTATGGACGACAGCAGCTCGTCGATAACGAGCGAAGTATGCGGGTCCAGACCCGAGTTAGGCTCGTCGCAGAAGAGGTACTTGGGGTTGAGCACGATGGCACGTGCTATAGCCACACGCTTCTGCATACCGCCCGACAGCTCGCCCGGAAACTTGCTCTGGGCGTCGATAAGGTTCACGCGGTCGAGGCACTCTTGTGCCCGGCGCACACGGTCGCGGTAGTTCATGGTAGAGAACATATCGAGCGGGAACATAACGTTCTCAAGCACCGAGAGCGAGTCGAAGAGTGCGGCGCTTTGGAAAATCATACCCATTTCGCGTCGCATAAACACCTTCTCCTTCTTCGACATAGCCACAAAGTTGCGTCCGTCGTACAGCACGTCGCCGCTTGTAGGTGTAAGCAGTCCCACGAGGTTCTTCATAAGCACCGTCTTGCCCGAACCGCTCTGTCCGATGATGAGGTTGGTCTTGCCGTCCTCAAACACGGCGTTTATATCCTTGAGCACTTCCTTGTCGCCGAACGACTTATAGAGATGTTTTACTTCTATCATAGTTGTTTCTTTAACTTAGTAATTGTGTGAGGAACACGTCGGAGAACAATATCAGCACGCTCGACGACACAACGGCATCGGTACTTGCCTTGCCCACCTCCACCGAGCCGCCCTCGACGGTGTAGCCGAAGAAGCTCGACACGCTCGAGATGATGAAGGCAAACACAAGGCTCTTTATTATACTCATCCACATAAACCACGAGTTGAAGGAGTGTTGCAGTCCGAGCGTCAGGTCTTCGGGCGACAGGATGTGTCCTATATACGCCGTGCCGTAGGCTCCGAGGATGCCGGTGGTAGACGAGAAGATAACGAGGAATGGCATGATGGTAACCAGTCCAAGTATCTTGGGCAGTATAAGATAGTTGGCAGAGTTTACGCCCATAATGTCAAGGGCGTCTATCTGCTGCGTCACACGCATGGTGCCAAGCTCGGAGGCAATGTTGGAGCCTACCTTTCCGGCAAGAATCAAGCACATGATACTTGACGAGAACTCCAGCAGCAAAATCTCTCGTGTGGTGTAACCCGACACCCAGCGCGGCATCCACGGACTCTGGATGTTGAGCTTCATCTGTATACATATCACCGCACCGATGAAGAACGAGATAAGCAGCACAATGCCGATAGAGTCGACACCCAATGCCGACATCTCCTTGACATATTGCTTGAGGAACATGCGCATACGCTCGGGGCGAGCGAAGGAGCGTCCCATAAGTATGAGATAGCGTCCTAAAGTGTTTAAGTATTTAAATATCAACATAATCGTGTTGTTGTTTTGTTTGCTTTTGCAAAAGTAGCAATAAAACGCTAAAAACTATACAGTAAGTTTAAGTTTTTATGTTTTATTTGTGGGAAATGATATTTTGTTTTACCTTTGTATTATAAATATACATATACAAGTATGAGTGAAACAGACAACATAAAAATGCAGGGACAGCCTGCTACAGAACCTATGGCTGAGGACAAGCCCCACTGCATGGTGCTGCGCACCGAGGGCCTGGTTAAGCGCTACGGCAAGCGCACCGTCGTAAACGACGTGTCTATCAACGTGCGCCAGGGCGAAATCGTAGGTTTGCTTGGTCCTAACGGAGCCGGCAAGACCACCTCGTTCTATATGACTACTGGTCTTATTGTGCCTAATGCCGGCCACATATACCTTGACGATAAGGACATAACCGACTTCCCCGTGTACAAGCGTGCGCGTCATGGCATTGGCTATCTGCCGCAGGAGGCGAGTGTCTTCCGCAAGCTTAGCGTGGAGGACAACATCATGGCTGTGCTTGAGATGACGAAGCTGTCGCGCAAGGAACAGCTGGAGAAGCTGGAGAGTCTTATTGCCGACTTCAACCTTGGCAAGGTGCGCAAGAATAAGGGCGACCAGCTGTCGGGTGGCGAGCGACGCCGTACCGAGATAGCGCGCTGTCTGGCTATCGACCCTAAGTTTATTATGCTCGACGAGCCATTTGCAGGTGTAGACCCTATCGCCGTTGAGGAGATTCAGCACGTGGTGTGGCGCTTGAAGTATCGCAACATCGGCATCCTCATAACCGACCATAACGTGCAGGAGACGCTCACCATTACCGACCGTGCCTACTTGCTGTTTGAGGGCAGAATCCTGTTCCAGGGCGCCCCGGAAGAACTGGCAGAAAACCGCATCGTGCGCGAGAAATACCTTGGCTCTACATTCGAGTTGCGCAAGAAGGACTTCCAGGTTGTGGACGAGTCGAAGCGCAAGCGCGATATGGAGAGAGCGCTGCACGACTAATCTCCTTGTCAACTCGTCTGCTTGTCAAATTGTCCACTTCTTACCCCGTCAACTTAAAAGATATATATGAAGTATTTACTTGTATCAGATATTCACGGATGCCTCCCAACACTCGAGCGCGTCCTCCACTTCTTCGACCAAGGCCATTACGACATGCTGTGCATCCTTGGCGACATTCTCAACTACGGACCACGCAACCGCATACCCGAGGGCATCGACCCCAAGGGCATCGTTGAGCGCCTTAACGCTATGAAGGATCGCATCATCGCCATTCGTGGCAACTGCGATGCCGAGGTAGACCAGATGTTGCTCCAGTTCCCTATAATGGCAGACTATGCCCTCGTTGTCGACAATGGTCGTCGTCTGTTTCTTACACACGGCCACGTGTACAACGAGCAGAACCGTCCCACACTTGCCCACGACATCTTTGTGTATGGCCACACCCATCTGTGGAAGCTCGAACAGACAGCCGAGGGTGATGTGGTGTGCAACATTGGCTCTATCACATTCCCCAAGGGCGGCAACGAGCCTACATTTGCCACTTACGAGAATGGTCGTATGATAGTGCGTCATCTCGATGGCTCGATAATGAAGGAACTTTAGGGGGTAAGGTACACTAACATTACCCTGCTACTTCCACTACAAACGTTGTGTGGTAGCCCGCAACTGGAGTGTCGGCAAGCCACAGGTTGCCGCCACAAGCCATCATCATCTGCCTGGCGATAGCCAAGCCTATGCCTTGCCCCTTCTTCTTGGTTGTGAAGAAGGGGATGAAAATCTCCCTTGCCACTTCTGCCGCTATAGCCTGCCCGTCGTTGCTTACGAGCAGCTGTAGCGTTGTGTCCTCCTCTTGCGGGTTGTCGTTGGCAGAACATTGTGCCAGACGTATATCCACCGAGTGGGCTTCTGCCTCGATAGCGTTCTTGATGATGTTGGTCATCACTTGGCGCAGCATACCCAGGTCGGTCTTTGCCCACGTGGGTGTGTTGAGGCCAATGTGCCACTGTATGTCGGGGTAGAGGGCTGGTATGGACGTTACAAATTGCTGCAGGTCGACAGGTTGTATGTCAGCAGGTTGCAGCTGTGTCAGTTTGCGGTAGCTGTCTACAAAGGTAGCCAGGCTGAGGCTTGTGTCGTATATCGCCTTCATACCCTCTTCGAGAGGAGTGCCTTTGACCATTGGCGATGCTATATAAGCTTGGGTTATGCTTTGTATTGGCGCCACCGAGTTCATTATCTCGTGTGTCAAAACACGTGTCAGTCGTCTCCACGATTCCACCTCGCTTCGTGCAAGCAGTCGGTTTATCTCGCTTCCCATCTCGTTTAGTGTGTTCTGCAGGTCGCGTTCGCCCGGAAATAGTAGGGTAGTGGGCAGACGGAAGGTGAAGTCGTGGTTGCGTATGGCTTCGTGCATGAGGCGGGCGCGGAGAGAGAGGAGACGCTGGTGACGGATGAAGAGGATGATAAGGATGAGGAGTCCCACTCCCAGTCCCACCCCAATATGGAGGGGAGTGATGTGTGATGATAGGGGGAGCATATTTAATAGGTGGTGTAACATAGATTGATTCTTAAATAAAACGTTTGTCAAACTTTAGCTATTTCTGGCTTTTACCTAACTTCTTATACAGCGTCTGCCTCGTAATGCCCAACATTTCCGCCGCCTTGCTCATATTGCCGTGACATTGTTCCACGGCACGTTGTACGTGTTCCAGCTCCATTTGTTCGAGCGGCATAACCTCGCGGTTCTTGTCAATGGCATCGTGCAAGGTGGCAATGAGCTTGTCGTTGTCCCACGGCTTTGTAACAAAGTCGGCAGCACCATATTTCAGCCCTTTTACCGCCAACTGCACATCAGCGTAAGCCGTTATCAGGATGACGGGTGTGTTGGGGTGCAGCTTCTTTATGGTGCGCAGCCAGAACAGTCCGTCCTGCCCCGTGTTTACGCCGAGAGAGAAGTTCATGTCGAGCAGCACGGCATCCACCGATTGCTCCTTGGCAATGGTAGATACAAGGTTGTCGGGTGACGTCATCGTTATGATGTGCTCAAACTCGGTGGCAAGGCAAATCTTGAGAGCCGTTAGAATGGCGGCGTTGTCGTCGACCACTATCAGTGTGTTGTATGGGTAGATCATATTATTGCATCAATTCCTTAAGCTTATCATCAAAGTTGTCAGCCCTGACATATCCTATCATTCGTTTGTTTACTGGCGATTCACATAGCAAACCGCATTTGACGAGTTGTTGCAAATCACCGCGAATTGTCTTTACGTTTACAGAGAAACGTGTGGTTAGCGACTTGGCTGTGAAAATGGCATTTGGATTTTCGCTGAATAGGTGAATGATTTGAGTTTGACGTTCATTAATAAGACTGTTTCCTCTAAACGCAACGAGACTCTGCTGCTCTTTTATCTTTCTTTGCAAGTATATTTTCAAATCATCGTATGCGGTCTTCATTGCCGATAGATTGTATATTAAGAAGTATGTCAGGTCAAGTCCATCCATCTCTGTGTATAAGAAAGCTTTCTCGTATTTGGCTTTACTATGATATATGACACGTGAAATGGAGAGATACTCTGTAAGCCAATAGCCATTCTTCAACAGATACCAATATATAAGAGAGCGTGCTGTACGTCCATTGCCATCAACAAAAGGATGAAGATATGCAAGCATAAAGTGTATAATGATGCCTTTTATTATAGGATGTATAAACAGCTCATTACTATTATTATCGTTGGCAAAGCGGCATAACCAACCTATATGCTCATTGAGCTCAGCAGCAGGCGGTGGTGTGTGTACAACCTCACCACTAATGCTATTCATCACCATAATGTTGTCGTCGGTGCGCAGTGCTCCTTCGTCTGCAGCTCTTTCAAGTGTATTGGTTGAAATTAGGTGATGTATGTTGAGTAATGTTTCTTTGCTGAAACTCTCGTTTTTATGCTCTACAAGATATTGTATGGTGGCATAATTGTTGGCAATCATCTGCTGACTCTTGTTGACAGGTTTCATTTGTTTGCGCAACATATCTTTGGCAACCTTACGTGTTGTAGATGCCCCTTCCATTTGGCTTGAGGCAATGGCTTCCTCCATTATCGAACTTGCAAGATATACTTTATGGTCTTTTTCTGGTATTATACCATTCGACTCTATGTTTCCACCAAAGTTAAGGTCAAATTCGTGCAGCATTTGTTGCATTTTGCCTGTTATGGTGAAGTGTAGCCGTATCTTGCCCCAACTGATGTCTATACGGTTCATATTGCGTTTCAGCTTTATTGCATACCAAAACACGTTTGGGTCAACATCGTTTGGAACCATATATTTTGCTTTGTCCCAATATAGATATTCGTTGTGTATTTTATTAAGCACGACACTGTATGTGGGATTGTTAAGCAGGTCTATGGCTTTCTGAATGTCTATGTTAGATAAGTTAGGAGTTGCTTCTATCATAATCTGTGGTTTTATGAATGCAAAGATAATAAAAGATTAAACAAATTAGGGGAAATTCTCCCCTAATTTCCCCTAATTTCCCCTAATTCCCTCAAATCTCCCTTATTTCCATTTGTTTTTGGTTTGTTCAAACCCTCCAGTTTGTATGATTTTCATACACTTTTGCCCCAATATCGCCTTTGTCCCTCATTTTCTTCAACCTTTTGCCTCCATCCCCAACCCATTCTCCCTAAATTTGCAGTGTCAAAACAAAACAACGATAAGATGAAGCGAATGATTATAGCCATATCTGCCTTGGTGCTCGGCACACAGCTGTATGCTGCCCAACCCTGGTCTGTGGACAGCTGTATGCAGTATGCAGCCAACCACAGCCATACGGTGAGACAACAGCGGTACGCATTGGACGACAGCCGGGCGGCAAAGACGCAAGCCATTGGAGCCTTCTTGCCAAGCATATATGGGTCGGTGTCGGGACAGCTCAACTTTGGACGAGCCATCGACCCGGAGACCAATACCTACACAAATGTAAGCACACTGTATAATGGTTATGGGCTGCAAGCATCGCTCGACATCTTCGACGGACTGCAACGCTACAACCAGCTGCGCATGGCTAAGGCCAATGTTGCCATTGGGCGCAGCGCCGTGCAGGCAGAAAAAGACGACGTGGCGCTGAAGGTGTACAAGGCATATATGGACCTTGTGTATTGCCAGGGTGCCGTCGACCAAACCGCAAAGAAGCGCGACGAGAGTGTTGCGCTGCTGCACCAAACCGAGGTGATGTCTGAGGTGGGGCAGAAGAGCGATGCCGACGTGGCGCAGATGCGAGCCACGCTTGCTGCCGACGAGTACGAGCTGACGCACATGCAGAGCCAGACCACAAAGGCTATGCTTGCCCTTAAGCAACTGATGAACTATCCTGCCGACTCGACGCTCGCCGTCATGCAGCCTGCGTTTGACCTCGAACCACAGCTTGCAGAAACCCCGTCGCAAATAGCAGCCTATGCCGCCACCAACAATCCGCGCATCCTCAAGGCGCAACAGGGGGTTGAGGCAGCACGCTACAGTCTGCGTGCGGCGCGTGGCGCATTGCTTCCAACGATCTCTCTCTCGGGTGGCGTGTCCACCTCTTTCTATAGAAACATGGACAAAGGAGGACACGCCTCCTTCTCCGAACAGTTCAAGAACAATGCCGGCGAGTATGTAGGACTGTCGCTGTCGATACCTTTATTCAACCGACTCGCCACAACGTCTACCATCCGCCGCCGCAAGATTGCCCTCGACCAGGCTCGCGAGAATCTTGAGTACGAGCAGAGCGAGCTGCACCGCATCATCGTTGAGGCTGCGTCGGATGTGGCAAACAGCGCCAAGGAGGTGGCTAAGATGCAGGAGCAGGTAGAGGCAGACAGCCTTGCGGCACACCTCACCACACGCAAGTACGAGGAAGGACTGGCATCGTCGATAGACGTCAAGACGGCTGCCGTAACGCTGTTGCAAAGCAGGGTGAAGCTGCTGCAAAGCCAGCTGACAATGGCATACAACAGACGATTGCTTGCATATTATAAAGGAGATAAATTGTGGAAATAAAAAGTAGTGGATACTAAATAGATAATTATGGACCGACCAATAGAAAAGAAATCATTCACGCGCCGATACATTTGGTACATATCTGCGGCTGTTGCGGTGGTGGTGTTGCTTGTATGGCTTGTCTTAGGAAGCACCGCAAGCACCATGACGGTAGACGCCAACGACATCACAGTGAGCGATGTCATACGTGGAAAGTTTGACGACTATGTGCGTCTCAACGGACAGGTAGTGCCTATTCAGGTGGTGCAGATATCGCCAGAGGAGGGTGGCATCGTAAGAGAGAAAGTGGTGGAGGAAGGTACACGCGTGAAGAAGGGCGATGTAATACTGCGCCTTAGCAACAGCAACCTCGACCTGCAAATACTCAATGCTGAGGCAGAACTTGCCGAGAAACAGAACCTTCTGCGCAACACTCAAGTTACAATGCAGCAAGATAGGCTTAACAACCGCACCGAACAAGCATCACTCGATATGGACTGCGAGCGCAAGCTACGTGCCTATCAGCAGAACTCTCGACTATTTAAGGAGAAGCTTATAAGCAAGGAGACGTATCTGCAAAGCAAGGAAGACTACAACCTTGCCTTGCGCAAGCATAGGCTCATAGGACAACGCCTTAGGCAGGACAGCCTATACCGACACGTGCAGATGGCGCAAATGGAGGACAATCTCGATAATATGCGCAAGAATGTACTGCTTGTGCGCGAGCGCAAGAACAAGCTTGAGGTGCGCTCGGCGATAGACGGCGAGCTTGGATTGCTCGATGTCGAGCTGGGACAGAACATTCAGGCTGGGCAGAATATAGGTCAGATAAACGACCTCAGCGACTTCAAGATTGAGGCTAAGATAGACGAGCACTACATCGACCGTGTGCGTCCGGGGCTTACCGCCACCATAACCAGGGACGGCAAAGAGTATCAGTTGCGTGTGCGCAAGGTATATCCCGAGGTGCGAGACGGATCATTCCGCACCGACTTTGTATTCGTTGGCTCGCGTCCCGCACAGATGCGTAGCGGACAGACCTACTACGTGGAGCTTGCCCTCGGCAAGTCGTCTGTATCCACGCTTATACCCCGTGGCACCTTCTTCCAGACCACTGGCGGCAACTGGATATTTGTGCTCGACCGTTCGGGCAAGAAGGCTTACCGCCGCAACATCAGCATAGCACGCCAAAACCCACAATATTATGAGGTAACTGATGGCTTGGAACCAGGCGAACGTGTGATAACGAGTGGGTACGAGGCATTTAAGGAGAACGAAATATTGATATTAAAATAACAAAGAACATGATAAAGACCAATAACCTTACCAAAATCTTCCGTACAGAGGAAGTGGAGACCGTTGCACTCAATGGTGTTAGTATTAATGTCGAAGACGGCGAGTTTGTAGCAATTATGGGACCGAGCGGTTGCGGCAAGTCAACCCTGCTCAATATCCTCGGATTGCTCGACAATCCCAATAGCGGCGAGTATTGGCTCGACGGCGAACCAGTGGGCAACCTCAAGGAGAAGGAGCGCACAAGGTATCGCCGTGGCAGGATAGGCTTTGTGTTCCAGAGCTTCAACCTTATAGACGAGCTTACGGTGGAGGAGAATGTAGACCTGCAACTGCGTTACCTCGGGGTCCCGTCAAAAGAACGCCGCGAACGTGTAACCGATATACTGCGCAAGGTAGGACTAAGCCAGCGTGCCAAGCACTATCCGCAGCAGCTCTCCGGCGGTCAGCAGCAGCGTGTGGCTATAGCACGTGCCGTGGTAGGAAAGCCTAAGCTGATACTTGCCGACGAGCCTACGGGTAATCTCGACTCGAAGAGCGGACTCGCCGTTATGGAACTGCTGTCCCAACTCAATGCCGAAGGTACGACCATCGTTATGGTAAGCCACTCGCAGCACGACGCTATGATGGCTAACCGAATAATCAACTTGTTCGACGGACAAGTAGACGACAACGAGAGAATCATTTAAGTTGAGAATTGAGAATTGAGAGTTGAGAGTTGAGAATTGAGAGTTGAAGTTGAGAATTGAGAGTTGAGAGTTGAAGTTGAGAATTGAGAATTGAGAGTTGAGGGTTATGAATAGCATAGAGAATCGTATAAATAGATAATCCCCACAATACAAATCATAACTCTCAACTCTCAACTCTCAACCAGAACATAACTCTCAACCAGAACATAACTCTCAACCAGAACATAACTCTCAGATAAAAATAAAACAATATGAAAAGCTTATTATATATGTTCCGTCGCTACCGCGTCGCCACCCTGCTCAATCTCCTTGGCTTGGGTGTGGCAGTAGCCACGTTCTACCTCTTTATGACGCAGGTGATATACAACCGCACCTACAACCACAACATCCACGACCACGAGCACATGTACCGCTTGGAGATATATGGCAACTTTGGCGATGTATGGGGAGCAAATGTATGTCGCCCGTTTGTTACAATAATCAAGGATATACCGCCCGTTTGGTCGCAAGATTAAGAACGTTACCTATATCAGTCCGTATGTAAACGGGTCGGACGTCAAGGTGGGCAACCGCACCATAGCAGTTCCTGTGATAAATATGGGCATGCCTGGCATAGAGTTCTTCACAGGCAAGCTGTTGTCTGGCTCAAGCAAGACATGTGCAGATGGAAAACATAATGTTATTGTAAGCCGAAGCACAGCCGAGAAGATGTTCGGCACGGTGAACGCGACTGGCAAGACGTTTGAGGGTGAAGATAACAATGGAACCAAAACTACCGTTACCGTGGTTGGTGTGAGCGAGGATATGCCCGACAACTGCACCCTGCCAAACGGCGTGTATATATGCGAGAACGAGAGTGTGATGAATGAGTGGAGCGAATGGAGCTTTAATGTCTATATGCTACTCGACCAAGGTGCCAACCCTAAGAAGGTGGAGCGTGCCATAAAACTTGCCTTTATGAAAGCCAACGGCGTAAGCGAGAAAGACGAGAAGGAGTTTGACAAGGAGACCAACTTGAAGTTTCGTATCACTCCGATGGACGATATCTACTTCTCGGGCATCGGCATGAAGGACAAGGGTAACCGCGGTTTGGTGGATGTATTGACCGTAGCTTCTATATTTGTGCTGTTTATAGCCATGCTTAACCTGCTCAACTTATCGCTTTCCGAGATACCTATGCGTATGCGAGGCATCAACACACGCCGTGTGATGGGGGCTTCGGTGGGCAGCTTGCGCCTTAATATGATTATGGAGAATGTGCTCTTCGCCTTCGTTGGATTGGTTATAGGCATACTCCTTATTGTTGCCTTCCAGCGCAGCGAGACTTGCATGAAGCTTGTTTCGGGCG
>USCM01000008.1 GCA_900553155.1 uncultured Prevotella sp.
GGCGGTCTTGACTGCACCATTCGCGGCGGACAAGATCTGCTGCACCAGATCAGGGGTTGGCGCGTCGCTGGTTGTGCCGTCTGTGCCAGCCTGTGCAATCACCGTGTAGGCGATATTACAGGATGCAATCTGCACACCGTCCGCCATACCTGCGATCACAAGCGCACCACGGCCGGCAGACGCAGTTGCCCCCGGGGGCACGTCAGACAGTCCGTCTGACGGCACGAGCACACGCACCGGCTCCGCCGCTTTGGGCGGATGATACACCGCTACAATGTCAAGCCCGTCCCAACCGGCGCCGGCGACAACGGCACCAACGGCGCTTCGCAGGAGTCGGTGCTCTCTCTTATCCAGGACGGTACAACAACCGCTTCGTACGGTTCCACATTGTTCCTTATGGCAAGTACATGGAAGTCGGATATGAACTTCGACAAGAACTATGGTTCTTCTGAGTTCTGGGCAGGCAACCGCGCACGCTCTAACCTCGTTAAGAAGTTCTTCTCTAACGGTGACGCTCCTCAGGACAGCACCTACAAGGTAACAGCTGCCGCCGGCGACGCACGTGCCTTGTTCTGCGGCTGTGGAACAGAGGTTAAGAAGAACGACAAGAAGTCGGAAGAGGCATCTAAGCTGGCTGGCAAGGAGGTTATCGTAAACGATACTTCTTACGTAAAGCGCACTCTCGTAGCCGAGAAGTGGGGCGAGTATACCAATGGCTTCTCTGTTGCCAAGTATCGCAATACCTACAGCGATGGCTCAATACCTCACAACGCCAAGTTCTGCGACACCGACTTCTTCCTTATGCGCTCGGCAGAGGCCTACTTCATCGCAGCCGAGGCAGATGCTCGTCTACATGGTGATGTAACAACCGAGTGCGCCAAGTACATCAACGACATCCGCCAACGCGCAGGTGTTTCTACACAGGACCGCTGGACCATCAACCAGATTCTTGACGAGCGTGCACGCGAGTTCTACTTCGAGGGTTATCGTCGTACAGACCTTATACGTTACGGTCTGTTCAACACAGGCGAATACCTCTGGGAGTGGAAGGGCGGTACCCTCAAGGGTGTAAGCTTCCCAGCCACACACTGTGTGTATGCAATCCCTGCCAACGACATCATTGCTAACCCGAATCTTAAGCAGAACAAGGGTTACTAATATTCGGTATATAAATAACTAAAAACGAATTATTCATTATGAAAAAGATATTTTCATACGCATTGATGATGATTGCCACTACGGTGGCATTCACATCATGCGAAGACGACCACGACTCAAATCCGGTTATCGAGACCCCTACTGAGTTTACCATCAACAATCCGGCGGTGGGCGATGCTGTGGTTGACCTTGACAAGTCAAAGACTTTCAACCTCACTTGGTCGCAGCCTAAGTTTACTTCCATGGATGCTCCAGTGTCTGCACATTACCAAGTTCAGATTTCACCAACCGGTACATTCGAGAGAGAATTCGATACAGGTCGCACTCTCGACGAGAACAAGGGATGCGACTACGCAAGTATAGATGAGACATTTACAAGTTGTAATGCCGACATCCCTACTAAAGACATAGCCAAGGCTCTTCAGCGTGTTATGCGTTGGGACGAGGACAAGGTGCCTGCTACATTCGAGGCTAAGATGCGTGTACGCGCTTTCGTGTCTAACGCATCGCAGGAGATTGTAAGCCAGGTAGTGTCAAGCAACACTATAGGCTTTAAGTGCGCTCCTACATACGTAGAGCTTAAGGATATCGACGCTATTATGTGGTATCTTGTAGGCAATATGTTTGGCGCCAAGTGGGGCTCGAATGTTGGAGTTGACGCCCTGCCTATGTTCAAGATTCCTGCATGCGAATACAACAAGAAGACTGGTGCGGGCGAGATTGAATACATCAACTACTTCACATCTGGCGAATACAAGGACAATGGAGATTGTGACGAGTCTGGCTTTAAGATTCAGCGCTCCGACTTCAACTGGGATTACAGTATGAATGCCGACGGCACGAAGGACCTTAAAAAGGATAGAAAGGGTACAATAGTTTATCGTAATGGCGATAGCAAAGCCGATGGTGGACACATCCTGGTTCCTAAGGCTGGCTACTACAAGATAACATTGAACACTGAGAAGAACGAGGCCAAGATGGAGGAATACAAAGTCTCTGAACCTACTGACTATGGCGTAATCCAGATTATAGGCTCATTCAACGACTGGAAGAGCGACGTACCAATGCTTCCTTACAATAAGGAGGGTGTTAAGAACCATGCTTGGTACTACGTAATGGATGTTCCTGCCGAAGGAGTGCAGTTCAAGCTCAGGATTGCCGGCTCATGGGAAACCAACTGGGGCAATGCCACAGAGGGTGCTAAGGATGGCGACGTCGTAGGCGTATGCAATACCAAGAAAGATGGTGCCAACATTGGCTTGAAGAAGGGCAAGTATGTTATCTCTTTCAACGACATCAATGGTGTGATAAGCATTGTGGAGGTTGATACAAAGAAAAAGTAACTATCAAATTTAAAGATTAGAACAATATGATTAAGAAAATATTATTCGGAATGTCTCTGTTGTTGTCGGTTGCCTCGTGCACCGACGACTACAGCGACTGGAACGCACCGCAGCACAACGACCAGCCTGCAACTGTGCAGTTTGGCAATGGTAGCGTTACTGAAACTCCGGCTATCAACCTTGCCGAAGTTACAACACCAACAGTGAAGGTTGCCAACATCACCGCTCCTACCGCAGACGGCGGCTATGCAGCAAGCGGCGAATACAAGATAACACTCGGTGGCAAGTCTCTCGACATTACTGCTGCCGGCGAGGTTAGCACCGAAGAGCTGCAGAACGTTATCGTAAGCAACTACGGCAAGGCTCCTGTGCAGCGCGATATGGATGCTACCGTAGCAACATGGGCAACCAACGAAAAGAGCTATGTAAAGATTGAGTCGGCTACATTCAAGGTACTGGCCACTCCTAAGGCAGCCAACATCGAGCAGGCTTACTATCTTGCCGGCGACATCTTCGCCGACGGATACAACAAGGATGTTGTAAAGACTCATGCCTTTACCCACTCTGACAACAACGTATGGGACGACCCTAACTTTAGCATTGAGGTCGAGACCACAGAAGCTAACAAGTCGTTTATGATTATCCCTGCCTCAAGCCTTGAGAAGAGCGACATTCGCGAAGGTGCTTTTGGTAGCGGCAGCAAGGAGAAATCTCTTGCAAGCAACGGCGAAGCTATCACTATCGAGAAAGCAGGCAAGTACATAATCACTGTCAACATGGAGACATTGACCTACAAGATTGAAGCTAAGCCGACAGCTCTCTTCCTCACTGGCAGCGCGTATAACTGGGGTAATGAAGGCGGTACATGGAAGCAGCTCATACAGTATAATGGCTCTGACGAGACATTCTGGACAATGATCTACTTCTCAGAAGGCGAACTGTTTAAGTTTTCTACCCAGGCTGCTTGGGTAGACGAGTTCGGTGACCAGGCTACAATAGTAGACAATGCAGGTTCTGGTATCGTTGCTGCCGGAAGCGACCATAACCTCAAGGTAGGCAAGGCTGGCTGGTATCTGTTGCGTGTAACCAATGGCAAGGAGCGCAAGCTCGAGGTTTGCAAGCCTGAGGTTTACCTCGTTGGCGATGTTATCGATGGCGGTTGGGGCGCTGGCTGGCAAGCCAATGCCAAGACCGATGCCAACAAGTTCACTGCTCCTACAACAAAGGACGGATTGTTCGTATCGCCTAAGTTCACCAACAGCGGCAACCTCCGCATGTACGTCAACTTCCCTGACACTGGCTACAAGGATCCGAGCAACAACTGGTGGAAGGCTGAGTTCAACGTTATAGACGGCAATATTGTATACCGTGGCAATGGTGGCGACCTTAAGCCTGCTGTTGCTGTTGAGGCTAATCAGCAGGTTTCGCTCAACTTCACCACTGGCAAAGGCGAGATTAAGTAGAGTATAAAGACTGAATATTGTAATAAGGTTGGATTTCCTTTTGATGGGGAAATCCAACCTTTTTTGTGCTTAATAGTTGGTATATCACATTTTTTTTGTAATTTAACGGCGTGAAACTAAAGCCATCAGTAGGCAGCCCCCAACAAACCATAAACCGACTTTTCATACAATATATAATATGCGTACATTTGCCTCATCTAAAACGACAAAGATGAATTACCGCAAGGAACACTTCATTTATACACTGATGTGGATACTGATATATTTGTCACCATTTATGGGGACATATATGCGTATGTCGTCCAATCCACATATAGAGTTCTCGTGGTACGAGGTACTCAACGTATGGAAATTTGATACTGTATGGCTCGTTATTTTTGCCGTACACAACTTTCTGCTTGCCCCTCTGCTCATCCTCAAACGACGTACCATACTATACGTCACACTTATCTTTACGGTGACAGCCATAGCTATGGGCATACTGTGGTTTCTGCGTCCGGCATACCATCACCATCGACTGCCACGCTACAGCCGGCACGAAATGGTGCAGCACAGGGACAACATACCCGACTTTAGACCCGAAGACGACCCTGAAGACATGCTTGAAGAGGCACCCAAAGAGCGCCCCAATGACCAACGCTATCCTCGCCCCTACTCGTATATGCGCCCCTACGACCCCTTCCCCATCTTCGGACCGGGCGAACTTGTGGCTGCCTTGGGCGGACTGCTGCTTATGGGCATGAACCTTGGTGTGAAGCTCTACTTCAAGTCGCAGGAAGACACGAAGCTCCTTACGCAGATAGACAAGCACAACCTGGAGCGGCAGTTGGAGTATCTCAAGTACCAAGTAAACCCCCACTTCTTTATGAACACCCTCAACAACATACACGCCTTGGTAGACATCGACCCCGAACGTGCCAAGACCACCATTGTGGAGCTGTCGAAGATGATGCGCTACATCCTGTACGAGGGAAGCAACAGGCTTATACCTCTGCCACGAGAGGTGCAGTTCTTGAGCAACTATGTGCAGCTGATGCGCCTGCGCTACTCCGAAAAGGTAAGCATACGCATGTCGGCGCCAAGCAATCTGCCCGACGTCATGATACCGCCACTGCTGCTCATTATGTTCGTGGAGAACGCCTTTAAGCATGGTATAAGCTACCGCACGGAGTCGTTTGTGTACATAACGGTGGACGTCAAGGACGACCGCCTTAAGTTTGTATGCCGCAACAGCAAGCAGCACCTTACGGTGAAAGAGAAGAGTGGAGGCGGCATGGGACTGGTAAATGTGCGCCGCCGACTGGACCTCCTGTTCCAGGACACATACACCCTGAAGATAGAAGACCGAGAGAACGAGTATGATGTAAGCCTTGACTTGCCGCTAACTGCACCTGCAAGTCAAGCCAATGGTTGACACTTAAATGATAAAACAGAACAGAAGATGATAAGAACACTTATTATAGACGATGAGCCGCTTGCCTTGCAACAGCTCGCGGCATATACAGCAAAGGTGCCTTTCTTGGAGCTTGTGGCACAATGCCAAAGCGCTATGGAGGCTCGGGAGATAATGGAGAACGAGCAGATAGACGCCTTGTTTGTAGACATCAATATGCCGGATGTCAACGGTATGGACTTTGTGCGCTCGCTTCAGGCACCGCCTATCGTGGTGTTCACCACCGCCTACTCGGAGTATGCGGTGGAGGGATACAAGGTAGACGCCGTCGACTATCTGCTCAAGCCATTCAGCCTCGACGACTTCCGCCGTGCCGCGCTGCGTGTAAAGAAGCGCTACGAGCTTGAGAACGTGGTGCCGCAGGCTGCACCCGCCGCACCAGTGCATGCAGAGAGCGAGGACGACACCATCTTCCTTAAGACCGACCACCGTGTTGTGCGTGTCGACATCAACGACATACGCTATGTTGTGGGCATGGCAGAATATCTCAAGATACACCTCGAAGGACAAAAGCCGCTCGTGGTGCTGCTTAGCATGAAGAAGATGGAAGAGCGCTTGCCGTCCTACTTCCTGCGCATCCACCGCTCGTATATCGTCAATATGAAGAAGGTGGTGGAGGTGACGAAGAACCGCATCGTGATGGATGCCGACACCTATCTGCCCGTTGGCGACATCTACAAAGAGGCTCTCTCGGCATACCTTGCCGACAAGTATCTGGGCAGGTAGTGGTTATCACTTAAAGTTCTCCTGCCCGTCGGTCTCGCCGTGCAGGGCTTCCTTAAACTTTTCCCAATCCTGATATCCCACCAACAGCGATATTTTGTCAAGCGTCTCGCGCTTTGGTTTCTCTGTGCCCTTGATATATTTAGACAGTTTGTCAAGGGCAAGCATCTTCTGCGGAATAAGCTCAAGGTGATGCTCAGCCGCATCAAAAAGTTTCTTCAGTGCGTAATTCATAATTCATAACCTACTGATAATGTAATATTTCGGGGCAAATGTACTGCTTTTTAACGGAAAAATAGTAATTTTGCAGACATATTTTTCATTCTTATAATCACTGTATGAAAGAATTAGCACTTAAGTACGGATGCAATCCGAACCAGAAGCCTTCACGTATCTATATGGAGGAAGGCGAACTCCCCATCGAAGTACTTAACGGTCGTCCAGGCTACATCAACTTCCTCGACGCTCTCAACTCATGGCAGCTTGTAAAGGAACTAAAGGCAGCAACCGGTCTGCCGGCAGCCGCCTCGTTCAAGCATGTATCGCCTGCCGGAGCGGCAGTAGGTCTGCCTTTGAGCGATACACTGAAGAAAATCTACTTTGTTGACGACGTAAAGATAGAGCTTTCGCCTATCGCCTGCGCATACGCACGTGCACGCGGTGCCGACCGTATGAGCTCTTACGGCGACTTTGTGGCTCTGAGCGACACTTGCGACGCTGCTACAGCTACACTCATCAAGCGCGAGGTAAGCGACGGCGTTATTGCTCCCGACTTTACTCCTGAGGCTATTGAGATACTCAAGGCAAAGCGCAAGGGCACATACAACGTGATAAAGATAGACCCCAACTATGTTCCGGCTCCTATCGAGCACAAGCAGGTGTTCGGCGTAACATTCGAGCAGGGACGCAACGAGGTGAAGCTCGACGACCCAGCTCTCTTCGAGAACATACCTACAAAGGCTAAGAACTTCACACCGGAGGCTATACGCGACCTCATCATCTCGCTTATTACCTTGAAGTATACACAGTCCAACTCGGTTTGCTACGTCAAGGACGGACAGGCTATCGGCATCGGCGCCGGACAGCAGAGCCGCATCCACTGCACCCGCTTGGCAGGCAACAAGGCAGACATCTGGTGGCTGCGCCAGCACCCGAAGGTAATGAATCTGCCCTTCGTTGACGGCATACGCCGCGCCGACCGCGACAACACTATCGACGTATACATCTCTGAGGACCACGACGACGTGCTGCGCGACGGCACATGGCAGCTCTTCTTCAAGGAGAAGCCAGAGGTTCTTACCATGGAGGAGAAGAAGGCTTGGATAGCTCAGAACCGTGGCGTGGCTCTTGGTTCGGACGCTTTCTTCCCATTCGGCGACAACATCGAGCGTGCCCACAAGAGCGGCGTTGAGTATATAGCCCAGGCTGGCGGCTCAGTGCGCGACGACAATGTTATCGACACCTGCGACAAGTATGGCATAACAATGTCATTCACTGGCGTACGTTTGTTCCACCATTAATATAAATATACAACTATGAGCAAAGGCGACGATATCGACGCAATCATTGCCAACGGCATTTCATGGGGACGTGGCGGTGCTTCTTCGGCGAAGACCGACGACGCCAAAGTGAAGACCAAGGCAAAGAAGAAGCAATACATCACCGGTGCCCACGGCAGCGGTTCGGCAAGGCAAAAGGCCAAGTACCGCGAGCAGCGTGCCAATAGGCACAAGAAATAGGAGGTTCATCCTATATCTGAAGTGATACAAGCTGGGGGCTATCGGGGAGGTTGGCGTCTTGATGTTCATTATACGAATATTAAAACGCCAGCATCTCCCCGATAGCCCCCAGTTTGTATCTTATTCCTCCTTGCGGAACAGCGAGAAGTTGACGCTGCCATACGAGCGGTGCTCGACAAAGCCCGGTACGGCAGAGAAGTCGTTGTGCTTGCCGTGCTCGAAGACGAGCAAACCACCCGGCGCCAGCATGTCCTTGGCAAGTATAAGCTCGGGGATAGTGGGCAGATTGGGCAGGGCGTATGGAGGATCGGCGAAGATAAGGTCGAACTGCTGCTTGCACGACTTGATGAAGCGGAACACATCGCCACGTATCAGGATGTTGTCCTCCACACCTATCTTCGTCATACACTCGCGTATGAAGGCGGCATGGTCGCGGTCCATCTCCACGCTAACCACTGGCTTGCAACCGCGCGACAACAGCTCGAGCGATATGCTGCCGGTTCCTGCGAAGAGGTCGAGAGCGCGTGCACCCTCCATATCTATGTAGCCATTGATGACGTTGAATATATTTTCTTTAGCAAAGTCGGTTGTAGGACGAGCCTTGAACGAGCGTGGAATGTCGAAGTGGCGTCCCTTGTATATACCTGTTATTACTCTCATACCTGATTAAATTTTTACGTTTCGTATATTCCTTATAAACTGGCGCAAGTCCTTTAGCAGCGCCTCCTGACCCGTGATAGAACCTGCCAAGCACAACACATCCGAGGGCTTCATGCCTAATGTCTGCCATACGTTGAGTATATAGTAGGCAGCGTCGGGGGTGAGCGCAACATCGAACGAGCTGCAGAAGCGGACGCGCCCCTTGCGGAAGGCAAACATATCGACACGCTTGTCGTGGAAATAGCAGAACAGCTTCTCTTGGAATCCGCCGTACGAACGACGGCAGAACTCAACCAATACGGGTGCCAACAGCGGCATAAACTTGACGTTGCGGAACATCTCGGTAAGCACAAAGCGCAGGTCCTTGCCCACGGCATAGGCTGCCACCACATTGATTTGGTTTATGGGTGTGCCCTCCACGTCGTCTTGCTGGTGCTTGGTGTTGGCATAATGGTAGAGCTGCGGCATGGTTGCGGCGTCGAACTCCTCGGCTGGGATAAGCAGCAAGGGAGTGTCTACAAAGACGGTGGCGGTGTCGAACACGGGATGATATTGCGACGGAACGTTTGGTTCCTGCAGCCTGCCCGGTGCCGATAGAGCCTTGAGTATGTGGCACTCGGCAAGTGCCTGGCGCAGGTTGGCAGCCACGGCAATGCCCGTCTTCATATTGTATTGCTCGAAGTCGGTTTGTCCCTCAATCACGGTATTGGGTGCCGTAAAGGTGATTGTGGAGCGTGTTATGCGTATTGTTATGTTCATGTTGTACGGGGATGTTGTCAATGTATGCCTCTAAGTGTATTGATGCAGAGCACAAGAAGCACTGCCGCGATAATAGCCAAGACAATGTTGACGAGTTTGATGGGGATGTATAGTGGTTTGTTTTGGGCAACCGCCTCCTTCAATACGGCAGCCACCTCGCTTGCACACTGGCGGTCGTTGAATCGCTCTTCGGCTATCTGTCTGCCGCGTTCGCCCATACGACGAGCCTCGTCGGGGTGCGAGGCAAGATAGCTTGTGGCTCGTTGCCAGCCCTCCACGTCGCCATATTCTACGGAGATGCCGCAGCCTTCGCGGTCGAAGTCGATAGGTATCTGTGGGTTTCGGCTGCACACCATAGGCAGTCCGAGAGCCAGAGCCTCAACCACCGTGGTTAGTCCGGCTGTGTAGCGTGTATGCTTGCAGCATATAGCCACACACTGTGCCTTAGCCACATCGAGTGCTATCTCGTAGGGTAGTAGTCCGCATATCTCGCGAACGTCGATGTTGGCGGCAGGCTTGTAGCTGCGCACGGCATCGAGATTGGGGTTAGGCACGGTAGGGTCGGGGTTGATGCCGATGTACAGCTTCAAGGGCAGCCCGGTGCGGTTGAATGCCTCGATAAGGGTGTGTTGGTCGCGTTGCTCCTTTCCGGTGGCTATGAATACGAATCGGGCATCCTTCTCTTGGTTCCTCATTCGGTCGTAGAAGTCGAGGTCGGCACCCCAGTGTCCCACAACCATACGTTTTGGATTGGCTTTGGGCGAGTGCAGCGAGTCGTCCACAAGCTTCTGCGAGAAGAATATCAGCCGGTCCATTCCACGATAGAACAGTCGGCCGCCCCATTCTCTTAGCTTGCTCTTTGGGGTTACGATGGGCTGATGGTGCCACACCACAATAGGCTTGCGGAAGATGCCGATGGCACGCAAGAGTATAAGTAGCTCAAGGCCTTTATAGTGGGTGGCATACACGGCGTCGATGTGCTCGCGGCACGTCAGCACTCGCCAAGCGGTGTAGAGGGCTGTCTTAAGACGCGACATCTCCTTTGACGGCGAGCGATGATACACAACGTCGATGCCCGAACTGGATAGATGGCAGGCTCCATAAAGGAAGTGCGAGGGAAACTCGCCCTGCTGCATCCGGCTCAGACAATACTGTATGTTCTGTGTATGATAGAAGTAGACTTTCATTTTCTATTGACAAGATAGCTGTAGTTGTATACTTGCATAAATGGGTGGAGCAGTGCACGGATTAGCGCTACGGGGTCCTTCTCGTAGGTGTAGAACAGCACGTGGCGATAGCGCACGTAGTAGCGCCACAGCGAGAAGAGCGCCGCGGCGCCTCTGTTGCACTCGGCGTTGAGCAGACGTATGCCGTCGGCGAATATCCGGTTGTTGGCTGTTGGTATGTCTGCAGCGGTTGTTGAGGCAATTTGCTTTGTCATCGACTTTCGCCATACCCACTCCAGAAAGTCGCGGCGGGCGGAGAAGTGGGCGTTCATCCACGGCTTGACGGTGCCCCAGTGGGTCAAGCCATACCACACCATAAAGGCGGCGTTGCTTGAAGTGCGCACACGATGGGTGTCGTACTTTACGTATGTGGCAGCCTCGGCATAGCGGCGCTGGCGCACAAGCACACGGTCGATAAGGCGTATGCTGTCGAGTGCGGCGGCGGCTGTGGCTGTCATAACGTCGTAGCAGGTGCGGCGATATATCTCGGGCTGCTCGTCCTCGGTGGGTATATAGTAGAGAAGCGAGCGGCGCAGCATCTGGCAATGGCCCATCATCGAAGCATAGAAGAGGCGTATGAGGTTGCAGTTGGGGCAGCGGCGGTCGTAGCGCACAGGCGCTCCGGTATCCGAGAAAGGCTCCGAGCGGCACACGCACATCATCACCCCGTCGGCCATGGCGGCAGCCTGTTCCTCCAGTTTGGTTGGCAGCCAGATGTCGTCTTGGTCGCACACGGCTATAAGCTCGCCTACAGAACGGTGCATGGCAGAGAAGAAGTTGCGGTTGATGCCTTGCTGTGCGGTGTTCTGGAAGATGCGCACGTCCACACCCTCGGGTGCCTTATGGGCATACTCGTTGAGCACCGCCATTGTGTCGTCGGTCGAACCGTCGTCCTGCACTACTATTTCGCCAGGTAGAACGGTCTGCGAGAATATGGAGTCGAGTTGTTCGCGTAGGTGGCGTGACGCCCCGTTGTAGGTGCACATCACCACGGAAACTGCCTTGTTCTGTTTCATAATGTGCAAAGTTACAAATTATTATCGATAGTATCCGTGCCGCAACAACAAAAACAAGCAAGCTTGTTTTGTATTGTCCACTATTTGCACTAACTTTGCATAATCCCTATATAAGATACTAACTAAATACAAATGATTATGCCTCTAAAACCATACAAGACGGATGTCGCCGTTCTAATTCTTTTCTTCAATCGTCCCGACCACCTGCAAAAGGTGTTCGACGAGGTGCGCAAGGCACGACCCTCCAAGCTCTTCCTGTATCAGGACGGACCGCGAGGCGAACGCGATATGGCTGGCATCGAGGTTTGCCGACGTGTCGTTGGCGACATCGACTGGGAGTGCGAGGTGCATCGCAAGTTTCAGGAGCGCAACTATGGATGCGACCCTTCCGAATATATCTCGCAGAAATGGGCGTTCTCCATTGTCGACAAGTGTATTGTGTTGGAGGATGATGATGTGCCGTCGCAGTCGTTCTTCCCCTTCTGCAAGGAGATGCTCGACCGCTACGAGCACGACGAGCGCATTGGCATGATTGCCGGATTCAATCCCGAGGAACAGCTCAAGGGCTATCCTTCCGACTATATCTTTACATCCGTATTCTCGATATGGGGCTGGGCTTCGTGGCGCCGCGTTATAGACAAGTGGGATGCCTCGTACGCTTTCCTTGACGACCCTGACGCCATGCGGCAAGTGGAGGGCATCATGCGACAGCGCCGTCTGTGCCGCGACACGCTGCGCGCGTGCTACGACCACCGCGCTTCGGGCAAGGAATACTACGAAACTATATTCTGGGCATCTATGCTGCTAAACTCGGCTCTCGCCATTATGCCTACCCGAAACCTTATAAACAACCTCGGAGCCACAGACGGCTCGACCCATTATACAGGCTCGTTGCAGACCATGCCGCGCCGCTTGCGCCGTCTCTTCACGATGAAGAGGTTTGAGTTTGACGCTCCGCTGCGCCACCCTAAGTATGTGGTAGAGGATGTCGACTTCAAGGAGAAGGTGTATCGCACATACGCCTACGGTCATCCTTGGATTAAGGCTGGACGCTCTTTGGAGGAACTGTGGCTCAACCTGAGATACGGCAACTTTGGACATATAGCCCGTTCGGTGGCAAATAGGGTAGCCAAGATTCTGGGCAAGGACAAACACTGGTAATAATTTTGCAACTCGATAACTAAAAACAATGAGTAATGATAACATTTCTAATCTCGTTCGCAGCCCTTATATTGGGCTACACAGTATACGGTAGGTTTGTGGAGCACGTGTTTGCCCCAGACAACCGTCCCACCCCAGCGATAGCTCAAGCCGATGGCATCGACTATGTGGCGTTGCCTTATTGGAAGGTGTTTATGATACAATTCCTAAACATCGCCGGCACCGGA
The DNA here is from genome assembly GCA_900553155.1 of uncultured Prevotella sp. GTDB lineage: Bacteria > Bacteroidota > Bacteroidia > Bacteroidales > Bacteroidaceae > Prevotella. The sequence goes on from USCM01000008.1 coordinate 12,929, forward strand.
CCTATCTTTGGAGCCATTATGGGAGCCAAGTTCGGACCTTCGGCATATCTCTGGATAGTGTTGGGCTGTATCTTCGCAGGTGCCACACACGACTATCTTTCGGGTATGCTGTCGATGCGCAATGGCGGAGCCGACCTTCCATCTCTTGTCCAGAAGTATCTTGGCGGTGCTGCATCCAAGATATTGCTGGTGTTTGCTGTGTTCTTGCTGCTAATGGTAGGCACTGTGTTTGTATATAGTCCGGCTGAGATATTGGGACATATAGGTGGCAGCAAACTGATGTGGGTAGCCATAATCTTTATCTATTACATCTTTGCCACTATGTTGCCTATCGACAAAATCATAGGCAAGGTGTATCCGGTCTTTTCTTTCTCGCTGCTCTTTATGGCTGTGGCTCTTGTTGCGGTATTGCTTATCAAGATGCCTGCCCTACCCGAATTGTGGGATGGACTGGGCAATATGGGCAAGCAAACCGATGCCGCAAGCTTTACCGAGGACATTTTCCCTTGTCTATTTATCACCATAGCCTGTGGTGCCATCAGCGGTTTTCATGCCACACAAAGTCCGCTTATGGCACGTTGTCTGAAATCCGAGCGCAAGGGTCGCCCCATATTCTATGGCGCAATGATAACCGAGGGTTTGGTTGCTTTGGTATGGGCTACGGTGTCTATGTGGTTCTTCTACGATGCTCCACAGCCTGGCTACGAGCAGATTGCTGGCGCAACGGCTACCGGATATCATACATCTGCACCTATGGTGGTTAGCCTTGTGTGCAACGATTGGCTCGGTATGGTGGGTGGTGTGCTTGCCATGCTTGGTGTGGTTGCTGCCCCTATAACAAGTGGCGACACCGCTTTCCGTTCGGCAAGATTGATTATCGCACAAGCAATAAAACTTGGTCAGCGCCAAAAGATGCACCGTATATATATATGTGTGCCTCTGTTTGCCGCTTCGCTGGCTATGCTGTTGTGGCAGATGGAAAATCCAGACGGATTCAACACAATATGGAAATACTTTGGATGGGCTAACCAAACATTGTCGGTATTCACGCTGTGGACTATCACTGTGTACCTTGTCCGCGAGAAGAAGCCTTACATTATAACCCTCATACCGGCACTGTTTATGACTGATGTGTGTACCACATTCCTTATGGTCAGCAGTTCGGCATTCGGTCTGCCTAACGCTGTGGGCTATCCAATAGGCGCAATAGCCGGAATTGTGGCTGCCGTTTGGTTCTTTGCATGGAAGAAAAGCTATGCCAAGGGTTAAGTGTTCGCTGCCCAAAGCCGAGCACTTAACATTGAGGGCGCTAAATCTTGCCCTCTTCGGCGTAGCTGTAATACTTGCCGTCGGTCATTATGATGTGGTCTACCATGTATATGCGCATCACCTCCGAGGCACGCTTCAGCTTCTGCGTAATGCGGTCGTCGTCGCCGCTTGGACGTGCGTTGCCCGACGGATGATTGTGCACGAGTGTCAACACAGTGGCGTTGCAGAGCAGCGCCTCACGCAGAATGACACGCACGTCGACAGCCGTCTCCGACAGTCCGCCATGCGATAAGCGCACCGCTTTTATTAGATGGAAGCGCTGGTTCATAAGCAGCACCCATGCTTCCTCGGTGTCGAGGTCCTGCATCTTGGGGTGCATATAATTGTACACAGCCTGAGCCGACCCCATGTCGGGTCGCTCGGCAGCATTAGTAGCTTGTCGCCGCTTGCCCAACTCGCAGGCGGCGATTATCGTTATGGCCTTTGCCTCGCCAATGCCTTTATACTGCATCAGCTCGTGAAGCGACATCTTGCCCAATGTGTTGAGGTTGTTGTCGCAGTCTTTAAGGATGTGCTGCATCAATCCCACGGCACTCTCCTTGGTCGAACCCGACCCGATAAGAATGGCAAGCAACTCAGAGTTGGACAGGGCGGCGGCTCCACGTGCCATGAGTTTCTCTCGTGGACGGTCTTCTTCAGCCCACTGGGTTATGGTGAGTTGAGAATTGAGAGTTGAGGGTTGAGAGTTATGATTAGTTTTGTTTTGACCGCGTCTCATATACAATTTCTTTCTTTTGTTGTTTTTATTATCTTTACGAGAATTCTTACTATCTCTTGAATATCATTATTCATTGATAAATACTGAGCCTCTGTTATATATTCCCCTCCATAAAGACATTTCAGCCAATAAGTCGTTTCGTCAGCTTCCTTTAAAGCTATACTTAGCTTACTTATAAAGTCTGATGTACTTTGAGCATTCCTGCTTTCATTCACATTGGCTCCGACGCTTGTTCCACTCCGAAGTACCTGCTTTGACAAAACACGTTCGTTCATATGTGAAGAAAGATATTTGTACATCTTTATCACCCTTATTGAAAAAGCTTCTGACTTTTGTTTTATTATAGATTCTTTCTGAGGTAGCATATCAATAGATTTATTGAGAGTTGAGGGTTGAGGGTTGAGAGTTGAGAGTTGAGAGTTGAAAATTGAGGGTTGAGGGTTGAGAGTTGAGAGTTGAGGGTTGAGAGTTGAGAGTTGAGGGTTGAGAGTTCTGAGTTGAGAGTTGAGGGTTGAGAGTTGAGGGTTGAGGGTTATGATTAGTTTTGATCGCGTCTCATATACAATAGATTTTCAACAGATTTCATTAATCAATATATACAATAGTTTTAGCATTAAGAGTAATCATAACTCTCAATTCTCAATTCCCAACTCTCAATTCTCACCTCTCAATTCTCACCTCTCAATTCTCACCTCTCAACTTTCAACTACTTGTAAAAAGTCTTTTCAAATGCAGAGAACTCCGACTTGCCGCAAACGCAACGTTTCCACCACGACTCTATAAAGCCGAAGCCATAACCCATAAGCTGTATGTAGGCAGAGGCAATGCTTAGGAAGCCTATCTTGATACTGTGGTTGACGCACGACGAGTCGACGAATATCAGCAGACAATACAGCGCGAGCGGCACGAGTGGCAGCCAAGCCCACGACGGAGCCACGGCAAGCAGCACGAGGCAAAGCAGCAGCATCGACATTACACCCACGGTGAACACCATTGGCAGGAGATGCACAAGCTTAAGCGACTCGGGATACTTCTTATACAGATTGATGCGTGCTATGCCCGAATTGTAAACCTGGCGGAAGAACTTGCGGAAGTCGGTGCGGCGCTTGTGCCATACCCACGCTTCGGGGAACAGCCTACAACGGCATCCAGCCTTGAAGATACGGATAGAGAAGTCGATGTCCTCGCCAAAGCGCATCTTGGAGAATCCCTCCAAACGTGTATACACATCACGGCGCACACCCATATTGAACGAGCGCGGATAAAACTTGTCGAGCTTCTTCTTGCCGCCGCGTATGCCGCCGGTTGTGAAGAACGATGTCATCGAATAGGATATGGCTTTCTGTGTGTCGGTGAAAGAGGGGTGGGCGCAGTCGGGACCGCCAAAGGCATCTGCAGGATTGGCATCGAGTTCGTCGTCAACTGCTTTTAGATAGCCTTCGGGCACAACCACATCCGAATCGAGAATGAGCACATACTCGCCCTTGGCACGTTCCACGCCATAGTTGCGGCTCTGTCCGGGTCCGCTGTTTGGCTTATCATAGTAGTGTAGATCTAAGCTGTCGGCATACTTAGCACACACATCACTACAAGTTACAGCCGAACCATCCTCTACGACAATCACCTCAAAGTCCTTTACTGATTGACGTGTAAGGCTGTCGAGAAGTTCGTCTACCTCATCGGGACGATTGTATACGGGAATTATAAAACTATACCTCATTTGGAAAAGTAAAAAAGTAAAAGGGTAAAAAAGTAAAAGAGCGTTTAAGAGTAAAAAAGTAAAAGGGTAAAGGGGCGTTTAAGTGTAAAGGGATATGGAGCAAAAGAGGAAAAGCTAAGAGGTGGAGAGCTTAGTAAACGAAAAAGAGTAAAAAAGCAGAAAGCACAATTCTCGGGTATACGTCAACCGTTATCCCCAATGCTTTTTACTTTTTTACTCTTTTACCTTTTTACCTTTAAAAGGCTTTTTACCTTTTTACTCTTTTACTCTTTTACCTTTAAAAGGCTTTTAAAAGGCCATTACTCCTTAACGCGCTGCAAGTAGCTGCCGT
>USCM01000009.1 GCA_900553155.1 uncultured Prevotella sp.
GTCGCCGCCTCTTGTTCCATTTATTACATTACGCAACCCCACATCTGCCAGATATAGCTTTTGTCCTGTTTTAAGAAGTTGTTTGCCTTTGGCGTCGTATTTGGCCACAGGATAAAAAATATAACTGTCTGTCAATGCCGATATATAATTCTCAATGGTGTGCGAGGACACTTTGCGTCCCAAAGAAGTCATTGTGTCGCTAATGCGCTTTATTACAGATATGTTTCCTATATTGTCGGAAATAAAGCGTACAACACTTTGCAACATCATAACATCTGTTATCTTCTTTCGGCTTACCACATCCTTTAATACAATAGTATTGTACAACCCGGTTAGATATTCGCGCACCATCTCTCTGTTATTCTCTATCTGCAACAAATAGGGAAACGAGCCTATCTCTATATATTTGCGGTAAGCAGAGTCTAAGCTCATATCTTCGGGCTGTGCTGATATGTATTCTTTAAATGATAGTGGGAAAAGCTTTATTTCCACATATCTTCCCGTAAGCAAGGTAGCTATCTCACCCGAAAGCAGGTAAGCGTTTGAACCGGTAACATAAATATCTACGTTGTCGAGCAAGAAAAAACTGTTTATAACCTTCTGAAAATTATCAACCATCTGTATCTCATCGAAAAACAGATAGTTCATTTTGTTTTCAACCAGATGATTTTTAACATAGGCATACAGAACCTTATAGTCAAGATAAGGCTCATTGTCAAGGTCCTCAAAGTTTAGCTCTAATACCTGCTCCTTCAACACGCCTTCTGCAAGAAGTTTATCTCGAAACATCTTTAACAATGAGGACTTACCACATCTACGGATACCGGTAACTACCTTTATAATCCTTTGGTCTCTCCACTTATCCAAGAGACACATATATTCCTTGCGATATATCATTGTTCTTTAGTTAGTTTGAATATAAAAAATGAACTGCACTGCAAATATACCTATTCTTTTCGATATATTTGCAGTAGACTGCAAATTTTAATCGTTTTAACCCCAAAATTGAACTGCACTGCAAATTTGCATTTGTGGGCGTGCCCACCGCAAGCCCACAAATGCAAAAAAGGCGCAACCCCTATACGGGATTGCGCCTTTATGGATGTTTATAGTATTATGAGCCTATTGCTTACTTAACCTCAACAGCCTCTGCCTGTGCCAAAGCAACCTCCTCCTTCTTGATCTTGCGACCGAGGATGATGTATGCCAGAGGAGCGGCAATGAAGATAGAAGACAGTGTACCGAAGATTACACCAAGCAACATTGCGAACGAGAAACTGCGAGTGCTCTCGCCACCGAAGCAGAAGATACAGAGCAGCACGATGAGTGTTGACAATGATGTATTGATTGTACGGGCAAGAGTTTCGTTCAACGACTTGTTGAAGAGGTCCTGCAAGTCCATATTCTTGTGCAACTGAAGGTTCTCACGTATACGGTCGAATACCACCACCTTATCGTTGATAGAGTAGCCGATAACCGTAAGGATAGCTCCGATGAATGTCTGGTCTACCTCAAGCGAGAATGGAACGACGTCCCAAAGCAGCGAGAAGAAGCCGATAACGATAGTGGCATCGATAGCAAGGGCTATGGTAGAACCGAAAGAGAAAGCCACGTTGCGGAAACGTATCAAGATGTAAAGGAAGATAGCGGCGAGGGCGATAAACACTGAGATGATAGCACCGTGGGTGATGTCCTTAGCCACAGCCGGACCTACCTTTGTAGATGATATGATAGAACCACCAGCACGTACGTCAGGGTTCTTAAATGCCTCAACACTGCTCTGTGTTACGAGGTTGGCACCATGCAGACCCTTATAGAGGATGTTCTCCACCTCGTTGTCGATAGCAGGGTTGTTCGACTCAATCTTATAGTTGGTTGAGATACGGATAGTCTTGCCGTCGGTACCGAGTGCAAGCGCATTGACGTTGGCACCGTTGAAGAGAGGACGCAAAGCGGCAGTTACCTGCTCTGGCTCTACCTGCTTCTCAAGAACGATTACATAGTTGCGACCACCGGTAAAGTCGATACCCTTGCTCAAGCCGCGTTCGAAGAAGCTGCCAATCATTACAAGGATAACCGCACCGAAGATGACGAACGATGTCTTGCAGTTTGACATGAAGCCATAGTTCTTGTTGGCCATGAAGTTGCGCGAGATCTTTGTTGTGAAGGTCTGCTTTGTCCACTTGTCGTGAGCCAGACGGTTCTCGTAAACCAAGCGTGTGAGGAACACAGCTGTGAAGAACGAGCAGCAGATACCGATGATAAGTGTGGTAGCGAAGCCGCGGATAGGACCTGTACCGAACACGTAAAGGATGATACCTGTGAGGATTGATGTCAAGTTAGAGTCGAAGATGGCAGAGAAAGCGTTGCTGTAGCCCTGAGCCAGAGCCTGCTTTGTGCCGAGACCCTTCTTAAGTTCCTCCTTGGTACGCTCGTAGATAAGCACGTTGGCATCCACAGCCATACCGAGGGCAAGCACGATACCGGCGATACCCGGCATTGTGAGTGCTGCCTGGAACGACGCCATAATACCCATGGTGAAGAAGAGGTTGAGCAAGAGGGCGCCGTTGGCAACCATACCCGGGATAAAGTCGTACATCATAACCATGTATACCATCAAGATGATGAAGGCGATGATGAACGAGATGAAGCCCTGCTGTATTGACTGGGCACCGAGTGTAGGACCTACAACCTCTTCCTGAACGATGTGTGCAGGAGCCGGCATACGACCAGACTTCAATGTATTGGCCAAGTCCTTTGTATCTTCGATAGTGAAGTTGCCTGAGATAGACGACTGTCCGCCAGTGATCTCGCCGTTCACACGAGGAGCCGAGTAAACAGTTCCGTCGAGCACGATAGCGATAGCCTTGCCTACGTTGGCCTTTGTGAGGGCAGCCCAGCGGCGTGCGCCGTCCGAGTTCATTGTCATAGAAACCTCAGGTGTACCTGTAAGGTTGTTGAACTGGTCCTTGGCATCGGTTACGACGTCGCCCTCGATAGGAGCGCGTCCGTTGGTTGTTGTAACCTTGATGGCGTGAAGCTCGTATATGTTCTTGGCCTGAACACCATCGGCTGGCTTGGCGCTCCAGAGCAAACGGAGGTCTGAAGGCAGAACCTGCTTGGCGAGGGCAGAATAGATAATCTTGTTTACGGCAGCGGTGTCGCGAGCCGAGGCATAACCAACGAGGCTCAATGCGCCATTGCCTGTAGGCTGGAAGATAGAGAGGAGCGGGTGCTCCTTCTTGGCCTGGTCAAGCTGGGCGTTGCTTTCCTTTGCAGGCTGGCTGTCGTCGCTCTTCTTGAGCTGGAGCTTGGCTGCAGATGCTGTAGCCTTGGCCTCATTTACAGCGGCGGCTGTGTCGGCAGCGGCTGTGTCGGCCTCAACCTTCTTGCCCGAGAGGGCGGCAGCCTCACGAACGTCGAGCTGCTGGAGGTATGGGATAATCTCGTCAGAGTTGTATGTCTCCCAGAACTCAAGGTTGGCGCTACCCTGGAGCAACTTGCGCACACGCTCAGGCTCGTTGATACCAGGCATCTCTACCATGATACGGCCCTGCTGGCCTTCGAGCTTCTGGATGTTGGGCTGTACCACACCGAACTTGTCGATACGTGTACGTACTACGAGGAACGAGTTGTCGATAGCCGACTGTACCTCCTCGCGCAATACCTTCTCCACATCCTTGTCGCTTGAGTTGGGCGATACCTTGCCCTGGAGCTGCTGTGTAGCGAAGATCTCTGAGAGGTGATGTCCCGGCGCGTTCTTCTTGTAAGCGCTGATAAAGAGGGTGATGAAGTCGTCTTGCGACACCTCGTGCTGCGCACGGGCTTCCTTCATCGACTTAGTGAAAGCAACGTCACTCTTGTGGTCGGCGAGGTTCTCCACTACATCGGGAACACTCACTTCGAGGATAACGTTCATACCGCCCTTGAGGTCAAGACCCAGACCGATCTGTGTCTCAAGGCACTTCTGGTAGGAGTAGAGCCCAAGGAACTTAACCGAGTCCTTGTAATCCTGCTGTGCAACTGGATCCTTTATCTTCGCAGCCTGGCTGTCATAATACTTTGTGGCAGCCGAGAACGAGAGATAGAAGATGCTTGCAAGTGTCAACAGGACGGCTGTTACAATTACAATACCTTTGTTCTGCATTTTTTTGATTTTATTTTTGTTATTATTGTTTTTTCCGTTTACGTCTTTCGGTTTGTCTTCTCACCTTCATTTGACGTCTTCGTCTTATAAGGTATAGATAGCGTGCAAAGTTAGTTATTTTTTCACGTTTTGCGAAATTTATAGCTTTTTTTCTTCTGTTTCAGAATGTTTTAGGCTTATTTAGGTGTTCTGTTTCAGTTTCCCCGGCGTTTCAGAAGGCAAACAACGGGATAATGGTCGGATGCTTTAATCGAGTTGTCGACGTGGCAACCGTATGGCATCCAGTGGTCCGAGCAGAAAATATTGTCTATTCGCACGTAGAAACCGCTGTAGTGGTAGCTTATTCCGGGTCCGTTGGCGGTAGCCACATAGCAGTCGGTTAGCTCCTCGGCAATGCGTCGTCTTACGTAGGATATGGGCGAGTCGTTGAAGTCGCCCATCAGTATTATGCTCTTGCCCTTATGCCGCTGTATGTACCGGGCTATGGCGTCGGCTTGCGGCGCCCTTACCTTTGCCGATTCGGCAAGCCTTCGCCATATAGCCTTGGTCTCTATCTCCACCGAGTCTTTCTGCATCTTGCCATTGAGCATAGCCTTGAACTGGGCGCGTTGCTCGAGCGACAGGCCCGTAATCTCCAAGTGGTTGGCTATCACTATGGTTGTGTCCTTGGGAGCGGTAAGCACAAAGAAGGCTCCCGACATGTTGTTGCTGTCGCTGTGGTAGGGTATGCGCTCGTGTCCGACGATGGGAAACTTGGAGTAGATGGTTATCGAGCCGTTGTCTATTGTGTCGGTGTAGGCAAGGGTCGGTGCGAGTGCCTTGTTTATAAGCTCTTTCTTCTCGCCGCCGGGCATCTCCTCCATGCACAGAATGTCGGGCTTCTGTCGCTTGACATACTCTATTATCTCCGACGGCCCGTTGGTGTCCTTCCACTCGTTGAAGCCGTAGACATTGTATTGCATAAGCTTTATGCTGCCCTCGGGCGCATCTGCCCTGAGGTTAAGGGGCGAGTAGACACGTATGGGCATAAAGCCCACAACAAGCCCGCCAAAGGGTATAACAGCCCAGCGCTTCCTTACGCACAGCCAGAATACAAGGAAGGCGATGTTGAGCAGCAGAAACACGGGAAACGCCAGCCCCACGTTGGCAAGCAACGGATGACTGGCGGGATTGATATGGTCGCTGTATCCGACCGCCATCATGGCTATGATGGTAGCCACGTTGGCGCCGGCTATAATGCGTAGCGTATAGTTTGTCAGAGTGTTCATTTGCAGACAGTTGGGATGGTTATTTGCGGCTGTTGTCAAACAGGCGTTGCTTCTCCTCGCGTGTAAGGCTGTCGTATCCCGAGCGTCTTATCTTGTCGAGTATGCGGTCTACCTCCTCCTGCTGTGCCTTGCGGCGCGCGTTGTAGTCCCAGTCGGTCTCGTTGCGTGTGTCGGCAGAAGAGCCTGTATAGCGTGTGGACGAGCCGTAGCCGTCGGCCTTCTTGTTGGTGCGTCGCTCCCACGACGAGCGCAGGGCGTCGAAGAATTGCTGTCCGCCACGGTTGCCGTAGCCTATGCTTGGGTGTCGGCGCCAGTAGCGTATGAGGAAGAAGCCGAACACCATGCCACCCAGGTGGGCGATGTGCGCCACGCCGTCGTTGGCTGTAGAGAAAGCCATGAACAGCTCGATGGCGGCATATCCCACAACAAACCATTTGGCCTTGATAGGCACTGGCAATGGGAAGATGAACAGGCGCTCCTCTGGATAGAGCAGTCCGAAGGCAAGCAGTATGCCGTATATGGCACCCGACGCGCCCACCGTTGTCCACGAGTTGAGCAGCGGGGCGTTTGCCTCAGCCACGAGCATGGTCTGCGACAGGTTGAAGTTGGCAATGTTGTTGGAGGCTATGTAGTAGAACTCGCCTATCTGCGCGAGCTCCTGAAACAGTCCGGCGCCAATGCCGCACACCATATAGTAGAAGAGAAACTTGCGTGGTCCCCACGTGCGCTCCACTATACCGCCGAACATCCACAATGCGAACATGTTGAAGAATATGTGGCTCAAGCCTCCGTGTGCAAACATATATGTCAGGAGCTGATAAACGTGGAAGTTGGACGCAAGGATAAAGTGCAGTCCGAGCAATCTGTTAAGGTCGAGCCCTACGTATGTCAAGAGCGTTGTGGCGATAAATACAACGACATTGACAATGAGCAGGTTTCGTGTAACCGTTGGAATGTTGTGCATATTAAGATTCTATATATAAACGTTGGTTTGAAGCACAAAAGTACTAAAAAATCCCGTCATAGCCTATAAAATGGGGGGTTATGACGCTTTTTTTCGGGTTTTTATGAACTTTTTTCTGTTTTTTGTTTGTTTTATGAAAGGAATAATCTAAATTTGTGTGCCGTAATAGGTATAATCGTATGATTCTCAATTTATAAACACTTAAATACATTCAAAATTATGAACAAGACAGAATTGATCGAGAAGATAGCAGTTGGTGCTGATCTTAGCAAGGGCGATGCAAAGAAGGCTCTTGAGGCAACAATAGAGGCAATAAAGAATGCTCTTGTTGAGGGCGACAAGGTTCAGCTCATCGGCTTCGGCACATTCAGCGTAAACGAGCGTCCTGCACGCGAGGGCATCAACCCTGCCACAAAGGAGAAGATTGCCATCGCTGCCAAGAAGGTTGCCAAGTTCAAGGCTGGCGCCGACTTCGCCGACTCTCTCAACTAAGCAGCGGCAAATCAAACAATGCGGGCTGAAAGCCCAAATTGCGCCTAGCCCAGGGCAACGTCCTGGGTGTAATGCATCCAAAAGCAAAGCGCCCTGTAAGGGCAAAAGCGTTGATAATGAACGCTTTTGCCCTTACAGGGCGCTTTATTTATAACGTCCGTTTACCCAGGGCGTTGCCTTACATATTCTTCACCACTACCGCTATGGTCTTCATCCTTACATAGTTTTCCGACAGATACATCAAGCCGCCATAGGGATTGTTGGTTCCCCACGAGTTCTTGGCTATGTAGAAGCGGCGTCCATGCTTGTCGCGCGCCAGTCCGATGAGCGCCATGCAGTGGTCGTCGGTGGTGCGGCGGGCCTCAAATGCCCACTGCCGCTGCCACTGTGTGCAGGGCTGCTCGTTGTCGAGCACAGCCACGCCACGCTTGAAGGAGAATCCCGGCTCGCTTACATCGCCCTCCCAGCACACGGGGTGACCTGCCTTGATAGACCTCTCTATGCGGTTCATCAGCACGTCGATAGGCACGTTGTAGAAAGGCTCGTTGCTGTAGTTGTCGGGTATCTCGAGCACGGACATCTCGTCGAAGGGATGGTGCGTGAAGCTTGTCATTGCCATATACTCGTTGCGCATGCACACGCTGTGGGCAAACTCCTGCGGCGTATACTCCGCCCCGAGCATAAAGACGTGGGGTGGAAGGGCGCCGATATGGTCGTCGAGCACCCGGTTGGCACGCTCTTCAAGCATGCTCATATTGGGCGACCCGTTGGACAGCGTAGCCATGCGCTTGGCAAGCGTATTGTAATTGAGCTTCGGGTTGTTGTACGAATCGTATGGCATGGCGCCGTATTCGTTAAGCAGCCTGAGCAGCAGAGGCATCGTGCCGCGCATCGTCATCATGGTCTTGCCGCCCGACAAGAAGTGGCGACGGGCTTGCTCTACCAGCAGGTTGCGTGCAACGTAGTCGACAGAGAGGTTCACCGAGTCGCCCAGCATTATATGCTCGGTCTCTATGGTGGCAAGCATCGAGTAGGCCCAGCACAGCGGGCTGCGTCCCTGGTCCTTGACCGGGGTGTAGCCAAGCAGCACCTCGTTCTTGAACCTATGGCTATCCTGTAGGTCTTCTGCCTGCCGTTTGGCTGGCACCGAGCAGGCGGCGAGCAGCACTGCTGCACCTATCAATATATGTAATGTATATAATCTGTGCTTGAGCATATTGTTGTGTCTTTATTCTGTTGCTCCTCTCCTAACCTACTTGACGATGGACGTCATCTTGCTCTTGATGCCCTTGGCACCTACAAGGAACGCCTTGGCAGAGCCGAACTTGAGGAACATGTCCAGACGTACAGGTACGTGGTTGGCGTCATCGCTTACGTAGAAGCGCACAATCTCCTTATACTTGCCGTCCTCGTACTCCATATACGACAGCTGCAAGCAGCGATACTTCACGCCGTTGTCTGCCTTGACCGTTGTCTTGCCCTTATACTCGAGCATGGCATTGATTATCTTCGTGCCGTCGGTTATGGGGAAGTTTACGCGTTTGCCCTTCTTCCAGCCCTCCGGGTTGAAGGAGCGAGCGCGCAGGAAGATGCTCAGCATGTCGTATGTGCAGTCGGTGCGGGTCCAATCCTTGTATATGTGCTCGCCGTTGTGGCGCAGACGGTGCTGCTTGATGTGTACCTTGTTGTTGGGGTAGCTAAAGAAGGCCTCGTCCACGGTATAGCGCTTGCCTTCATGCGCTCCCTTGCGAAAGTAGAGAGGCTCGAGCTGTGTGGAGTTGTAGCACAACAGCGTGTCGCGCATAACAAAGAACTTGTCGGCATTGGACGATGTGCGTGTTATAAGCGACGCTCGGTAAGCCGACTTGCCATGATAGCGGCTCTCGACGGTCGACATCGACGCGTTGCCTACCTTTACCCACACAAACTTCCAGTTGAAGTAGAGGTTGTAGGTAAGAAACTCGCCCGACTTGAACGCTGTGTTTTGAAACTTGCACTGTGCACCTGCTGTGGTTATGCCCACAAGCAGCATTGCCATTGTCAATAAAAGCTGTCTCATCTTTTTCATCTTTATACGTTTAAAGGTGATTGTCTATATGCCTGCCATTGCTTAGAAGGGGTACGGAATGCCCATTTTTCGGGCTCTGTCGAGGTTGCGCTGCTGTACCTTGCGCTGTTGCTCGGCCTTCTGCTTGGTTATCTTGGCAGGCTTCTGCTGTTCGGCACGACGTGCCTTAGGATTCCAGTCGAGTGTTACGTCCCACTTGGCTTTGCACTCTATCTCGTCTGTATAGTAGCACGTTAGCTCGGGCTGACGTCCCTCGGCATAGTTGCCTGTATCCCATACGCCGTTGTTGTTGTCGTCGTAGAAGAGGCGGGCATAATAGGTGCCGGGGGTTATGTAGAAGAACTGGGCTGTGCCGTCTACCACATTGGCACGCTTCACGGCTGCGTCTTGCTGGTTGAGCAGCTCCACAACGATGTTCTCGCCCTTGCCTTGCGGTATGCGGAACACCAACGAGCTGTACTCGTCGAGCGACTTTACCTTGAAGCCTTGCTTAAGCTTGGGCGACGTAAGGCCGTAGATGTCCATAAAGGCAAGCGAGTCGATCTCCAAGCTATACTCGGTATCGGGCTGCCAAGCGGCACGTATGTCGTACATTCTAAGCGACTTAGACACATTGCCCGGTACCGTATCGCCAGGTATGCGCTGCTCCACGGGGCGTATGCGCAGCGGCGTGTCGTACCACAGCGTGTCGTGCCGGGCATAGAGATGTATCTTCGACGAGTCGAGCATGGCAAGCGGACGGTTGAACGTAATGCGCACATCCTGGTCGGGGTCGAGGCTTGAGCCGGTCTTTACCTCTGGCGTAAGCAAGCGTGGCGGCATAATCGAGTCGTACGGCTCGCCTCGCTTGCGCTTCTTCTCCTGCTTCTTGTGCCAGTCTTCATACTCCTTCTGGGCTGCCTTTAGACGCTTGGCATAAGGCTGCTTGGCAAGAATCTGCAGGGTGTCGGTCTGCGGCTGCAGGCATCCGAGGGTGTCGGTAGCCATATATTTAAGCTCCACGTTAAGCGTGTCTTGGTTGACAAGCGTGGTGTCGCGCAGCCAATAGGTTATGGTGTCGCGGCGCACCGAGTGCTCTATAAAGAAGGCGTCGCGGTCGTCGAAGTTCAGCGCGCGCAGCTCCGGCATACTCTTGTCGCCGTAACTGAAGAATAGGCTGAAGTGGTCGGCTTCCTGACGTTCGACCTTAAGGAAGAACCTGTCGGTAAGCGGCTCGTTGAAGGCACGCAGCACAATGTCGTCTGGTGTAAAGCGTGTATACCCCACACGGGTTATGTCCTTGATATGCAGCGAGTCTATCCACGTTGTGTCCTGACGTATGGCGTCGCAGAACGAGGGCGTTATGGTGTCTCGCGAGAAGGCTATCTGCTCTGCCTTTTGCGAGAAACGGTAGTCGCCGTCCTGGTCTTGCAGGGCATATATGCGGTAGTTGCCGGGCGCCACACCACGTATGATGAAGCGTCCACGCGAGTCGGCACGAGCCACACGCAGCATAGGCTTCTTTACAAAGCACGAGTCGTCCATCTCGCCGTACAGTCCTACAAGTATGCCCTTGACCGGCTCGAGGTTGTCGGCTTGCAGCACGCAGCCTGCCACCTCAAGGGTGTCGATATGGTCGCCGGTGGCAAAGCTATAGGTGTAATTGCCCAAAGGGTTGCCCTCGTTGTTGTCGCTAATGGCGTCGGAGAAGTCGATGGTGTACGTGGTATTGGGCTTAAGCGAGTCCTTAAGCTGTACATCAATACGCTTTCCGGTCGACTTTATCTCTGCCTGCTCCATTTGCGGCGGCGACACAACAACCTTCTCCGTAGCGTTCTCTATCTTTATAAACTCGTCGAAGAGGATGCGCACCTTCTTGGCTGTAACGCCCGTGCCTCCGTCCTCGGGGTAGGCAGCCACCACGTGCGGCGGTGTCTCGTCGTACCAACCTCCGTCGGGGCGACCCATTCGGGCACACGAGGCAAGGAGGAGGAGGAACATTAGCCCCACCCCTAACCGCAAGGCGGCTCTGCCCCTCCCCGGAGTAGAGGGGAGTAGAATGTTATGATATATATGTTTAAGTATATTCATATAGAATAGTATATTTTTAATTATTACCTCCGCAAGGCTTGTCACACGCCATAATCTCCTCTATATACTGTCTGTTGTTAGACAGTCGAGGTATCTTGTGCTGTCCGCCAAGCTTGCCCTTCGAGCGCAACCAGTCGTCAAACTGTCCGGGGCGTGCCTCAACCACTTCGAGGTGCTGCAGGGTTATGTCGTGGAATCGCTTGGCCTCGTAGTCGGAGTTTATCTCCTGGAGGCGCTGGTCAAGAAGCTGGGCAAACTCGTCAATGCTTGCTGGCTTCTTGGCAAACTCGATAAGCCACTGATGTCGACACTTGGCGTTTTGGTCCATAAACACGGGGGCGGCTGTATACTCCTTGACCTCGGCTCCCGTCTTATCGCAAGCGTATGCCAATCCCTTCTCGGCATTGTCCTGGATAAGCTCCTCGCCAAAGGCGTTGATGAAGTACTTGGTGCGGCCGGTGATGACAAACTTATACGGACGCTTCGACGTAAACTTGACGGTGTCGCCTATCATGTATCGCCACAATCCGCACGATGTGCTTATAAGCATGGCGTAGTTGCGGCCTATCTCCACTCCTTCGAGCGGCACGATGTTGGGGTTGGGCGAGTCGAACTCGTCCATTGGCAGAAACTCGTAGTAGACACCGTAGTCGAGCATCAGCAACATCGACTTGTCTGTTGGGTCGTTCTGTATGCCGAAGAATCCCTCCGACGCGTTGTACGTTTCCATATAGTGCATCTTCGGCGACTGTATAATATGCTCGTACTGAGGACGATAAGGCGTGAATGCAATGCCGCCGTGGAAGAAAACCTCCAGGTTGGGCCATACCTCGTCGATGCGCTCCTTGCCCGAAATCTCAAGCACACGCACCAGCACGCTGAGCATCCACGAAGGCACACCCGACAGATTGGTTACGTTCTTGTTAAGACACTCGTGTGCAATGCGGTCGCGCTTCAGCTCGAAGTCGGACAGCAGAGCCGTCTGCTTCTTAGGCACACGTATAAGGTTGACAAGAGGGTTGATGTTCTCTATAAGGATAGCGCTAAGGTCGCCCACGAGCGAGTCGTCGAGATTGTAGTTGGGCGAGTGCGAGCCGCCAAGTATAAGACCCTTTCCGTCGAACATGCGGCTCTTAGGGTTGTTTTGCAGATACATAGCCACCACGTCGGTACCTCCCTGGTAGTGTATGCGCTTAAGTCCCTCGTAAGATACGGGTATAAACTTGCTCTTGTCGTTGGTTGTGCCCGACGACTTGGCATACCATTTCACGGTACCTGGCCATAGAATGTTGGCTTCGCCATGACGCATACGGTCGATGTCGGCCTTCAGCTCCTCGTAAGTGTTTACTGGCACGTTGCGTACAAAGTCGTCGTATGTGCGTGTAGAGCCGAAAAGGTGGCTGCGTCCGTACTCGGTGTTGGCTGCGCTGCGCAGCAAATGTTGCAGAACCTCGTGTTGCAGAGACTCTGGTTCGGTGAAGTGGCGTTCCAGCTTATGCTGTCGGGGAATGAACGCATTGCGTATGATGCCTGTTAAGCTCATTGGTTACTCGTTAATTCTAATGAAATCTGTAAACTGCAAAATTACCCAAAACAAGCGAGAGTACTATTGTTTTTTAGTAATTTTAACCTATCATATATCTCCAACCTTACATCTATTGATATATTTATACAACATTACCCGAAAGATACATTAACGATTATTATACGTATAATGACCGTTAATGTATCTTTCGGGTAATGGACGTCAATGATATAATGTCAATGATTTATTGTCAATGTATTAGCGTGTGGCATAGAAGTGAGCCCCACTTACAGCCATACGAGTCTCGAACAGACCGGCTGCGTCGGGAGTAACGCGTATGGTGCTGCCGTCGTTGAGATGGGCCTGGATGGTACCGTCTTCGTTGAAGCGGAACACCTCAGTCTGCTTGCCATCCTGAATCTGCGACCACGAGTTGGTCTTCTTGTCGTAAATAAAGCGGATGGTCTCGCCCTCCGGATTCTTAATCTCGTATCCGTCCTTCAATGTAGTAACGGCATAATAGCGGCCGTCCTGACCAAGAACGTCCTGTGTGGTGCCCACCTTCTGAGCCAAAGGATTGTTGCCAGTCCAGAACTCGATAGTGTTGAGCACAAGAGCGTCTACCGTGGTACAAACCACGTAGGCTGGAGATATAAGCAAGAAGATAATTTCGTTGAGGAATTTAGAGTTGGTTGCGCGCATATTCCACTTTGCCACGCGGTTGAACAGTGAGAAAGAGCCAACACAAGATGTTGTCAGCAAGGCTGCCGCCATAAAGAGAGCCGACACTTTAAGATGCTTGATTTTCATAAGTTCTTGGTTTTAGATGTGAGTATTGTTGTGCCATATTGTAGTAATACGGCTGTAAAGTTAATACAAATTGTTGGATATACAATGCACTTTGCACATTATTTGCTCTACCAATGACGGAATAGTTCAAAACCAAGGCGTACGGTGAACCCGTCCAGTCGCCAGTTGCGCTGTCCCAAGAACGCCGCCAACGAGAAGGCACGGCACGTAAACCCGTAGCCATACTCGATGTATGGATGCAGATGGCGCACGGTGAGGGCGTTGACATACAGGCGCTCCTTCTCCACCAGACGGCCGGCTATGGGCAGCCACGACAGCAAGAGCAAGGGCGACTCGTATGCCACATTGGCGCGTACATAATACTCGGAGGCATTGTACCAGCCGCTGTTGAGAAGCTCGAAGGAGCAAGCCCAGTCGTCGTTCCAGCCACCAGGAATATTCTCCTCACGAAAGTTGGTATAGTCGAGAAAGTAGCTGTCCTTGCCCTTATGGGTGTAGAAGCCCGTTCCGGCTCGCATCTGAAGGCTGCTGAGGGCGGACAACTCGTGCTTGTACTGGCCGTCTATCTCCACTCGCTCGTAGGCAAGATTTGAGCCAAGAAAGCCACGTATGCTGCGCTCGTAGTCGGCTGTGAAGATAGGCCCGTAATATCCCATGGGTCTATATATCAGCTCGAAGATAGGTGCCACTGACATATACTTAGCCGGACGGCCCGCCATATCAAACGCGCTGCGGTCGATTGCCGTGCGCTTGTGGGCAAGTATACCTGCCTCCAAACCCCATTGGGGCGTAGGGTCGTAGTGGGCGGAGAGGCGAAACATGTGATCGCGGAAGTACTTAAGGTTAAGCTTGTCCCAGTCGATGCTGTCGCCACGCTCGTGCTTGATGGCATCCACTACCTCCGAATTGGTTATATGCCGTCCACTCGCCCATTCGGTGCGTATGTAGGCATCGTGTTTGCGGTTGATGTAGAAGGTAAAGGGAAAGTCGAAGTAGAACTGCTTCTGCTTAAAGGCATAACCCAACTTGAAGCGCGTCTCCAACATCTGGTTGTTGCTGAAGTAGTAGTTGCCGCGAACATCAAGACGATAGGTAAGGCCGCGCTGCGAACTGTAACTGAAGTAGAGCGGATTGAGCAGCGGACTTACACGGAAGTGTCCCTGGTCTCTTGAACCAAATTTCTGGTTGGTGCGTTGAACCATATTGCGTGCCAAGGCATACCACATACGGCTTCCGAGGATGCCCTTGCGGTTGTTGGTGGATGCCGAATCGGCTGCGGCTCGGTTTCGGCGAGCGTAATAGCGGCCGAAGACGTACTGCTCGTGGCTCGTCAGAGGCAACGGACGGATGCGGTTTATAAGCGCCGTGTCGCGTCGGTTGGTTATGGTGTCGGATATAATCTTGGGCAAACCATACACACCAGTGTACTCGGCGGTGATGTCGTTGCCCATAAAAAGGAATCGGGAGTTGAGAGTACAGTCGCGTGGAAAAAGCGACATCCTGCCCTCCTCGCCCATCGTTACGGCAAGGTGGAAGCGCACCATATCGTATTCGCCGTCGAAAGCGGTGTCTATCACACGTCCCGTCTTGGTCTCCACACGTGCCCAACCACGCACCAGCATGGTGTTGTTGAGCCTCGGACGGAAGCTAATAAGAGCCACACCAGGCGAGAACACCGTTATGCGATAGCGGTAGAAGCGGCGGTTGCGGTAGTGGAAAGGCGACACAATGCGGCCGTCTATCAGCATCTCGTCATAGATAAAGGGCGTTAAAAACTTAAGCACCGTAGGCATTGTGCGCATCTCGTAGGGTATGGTGGAGCGCTCAAGAAGGCGTGTAGCCCTGAAATTGTCGGGATTAGCGTTGTCCACCCGGCTATACGTCTCGCCCACGTGCTCTCGGTCGCCACCATTGGCTACGGCAAACATGGTAGGTATAACAAGCAAAATGCCGTTGCGCTTGTTGGTGCGTATGTCGTACTTAACGTAGGCATAGGTCTTCATACGGCCCACACCGGTGGTGTCTACCGAAGCGGCATAGTCGAACACACGCTTCATTGTCTGAAGCGTGTATCGTCGGCTCGCCCCGAAGGCAGATGTTGCAGCGCACAGAGCCACAACCATAACGCAAGCCAAAACAAGTGTGTTATATAGTCGTTGTCCCAATATATTGCAGTGTTTTGTAAGTTGCAAAAATACAGAAAATAAACGTTTCCTCATATTTTTAATCTAAAAATTTGGCGTTTTCCTCAAAAAACACTATCTTTGCACTCGCAAACTTATCCCACAGCGGTATAAGTCGGACTTGTAGCTCAGTTGGTTAGAGCAACAGACTCATAATCTGGAGGTCCCTGGTTCAAGCCCAGGCTGGTCCACAATGAAAATCAAGCAGTTACGACAAAATCGTAGCTGCTTTTTCTTTTACAGGTGACCTTCAGGTGACCTTTTTGAAGCGAAACTCTGCAAGAGTGACCTTTTGAAATTGCATGGGATTGCAGAGAATTTTTATAGATTTTTATCCTATGGTGAACTTGACACTGCGGAATGTGATGCACATTTTAGGCTGAAATAGGATTTCCCACTAAGCATATTTGTAAGTCGTTGAAAACATCTTTGGTATGGGAATGGCCAATCTGCAAGCTTTCCAGTCTGTCCGATTTCATTCGTATATTCCATTTTGGTAGTCGCGAAAATATTGCGTAAAAGTCTTTCCGGTTTCACGTTTAAAGAAACGCATCAGATGACTCGGGTCGGAGAAATGAAACTCTTCGGCCAGCTGGTTCACGTTTCGGTTAGCAAACAGTAACTCATTCTTCAATTCTTCCAATAGACGCTGCTTGAGCAGATGATTGGCAGATACTCCGAATTGACTCATCACGGAACTGTTTAACGTAATACGGCTCACACGGAGCATATCCGCATATTCCTGCACCCGCTGTTTCGTACGGATATTCTTTTCCAGCAAGTCCTTAAACTGGAATGCGTAATTGTTTTTAGGTACATCAATCGGTAAATGATAAGTAGCGGCATACGCCCGGTTGATAATAACCAATAAGTAGTAAAGCACAGATACTATGAGATTATAAGTATCGGCAACAGGATGCAGAAGCTCCTGCTTTATGATTCCTAAAAGACGAATATACTCCGCCATGCTTTCCGGCGAAGCAAATAGATAGGGAGGCGTGTCGGTCTGATAATAATACAGCAAGCGGTACACAAAAAACTTGTCCGCTATGACTGTGCGCATAAAATCCTCGCGGAATATAAGAAAAGAGTAATCTAGTTCTGCTTCATCCACGTGCCATTCCTGCTGCTGATGCGGCGAGAGGAGCAATACCATATT
>USCM01000010.1 GCA_900553155.1 uncultured Prevotella sp.
TGTAAGTGGTGGGTGCACCGCTTCCGCAATATGCAGCAGTACTTTGATGCTTACCGCATCGACCATGTGCTCGGCTTCTTCCGCATCTGGGCTATACCTATCGACTGCGTACACGGATTGTTGGGACAGTTCCAGCCAGCCATTGCCATGAGCCGTGAGGAGATACAGAGCTACGGACTGAACTTCCAGGAAGACCTCTTTACAAAGCCGTTTATCGCCGACTGGGTTATCAACCGTGTGTTCAAGGAGCATGCCGAGGAGGTAAAGGAGAAGTACTTGCAGCACGAGCACGACGACATCTTCTCGCTTAAACCCGAGTTTGACACCGAACGCAAGATAGAGGCAGCCTTCGCAGGCAAGACCACCGACAAGGACATCTGGCTGCGCGACGGACTGTATGCCATGGTAGAGGACGTGCTCTTTGTGCGCGACCGCCAGAACCCCAACATGTTCCATCCGCGCATTACAGCCCAGCTCAACTTTATATACGAGGCACTTTGGCAGAACGACAAGGACGCCTTCAACCGCCTGTACAACGACTACTACTATCGCCGCAACAACGACTTCTGGTATCATGAGGCTATGAAGAAGCTGCCGCTGCTGTCGCAGGCTACACGTATGCTGATATGTGCAGAAGACCTCGGCATGGTGCCCGACTGCGTACAGTGGGTTATGAACGAGCTGCGCATACTGAGCCTTGAGCTTCAGTCGATGCCGAAGGACCCGTCGGTAGAGTTTGGTCATCTCTCGCGCAACCCATACCGCTCGGTTTGCACGCTGTCCACACACGACATGCCAACCTTGCGCCAGTGGTGGGACGAGGACTACGACCGCACGCAGAAGTACTACAACACCATGTTGTATCGTGGCGGAGCAGCTCCGCATCCGCTGCCGGGATGGCTTGCACGCGACATCGTTTCGCGCCAGCTAACATCTCCGTCAATGTTGTGCGTACTCTCTCTGCAAGACTGGTTTGCCATAGACGAGCGCATACGCCTTGCCGATGCTAACGCCGAACGTATAAACATCCCTGCCAATCCTAAACACTACTGGCGATATCGCATGCACATGACGATAGAGCAACTGCTTGCCGACCGCGACTACAACGACCAGGTTAAGGAACTTGTAGACGAGGCAGGACGAAAATAATAAGTAGAATATGAAATTCAGAACCCTCCTACTATCCCTTCTCACTACTTGCGCCGGCCATAGTGCCATGGCGCAGGTATTTAATGAAGTAGAGTATTCGCCCAAGTCAACAACCTTCTCGCTCACAACATCGCCCGATGTAAAGAAGGTAGACGTTGTTATTTCGGATAACGACAGCGACACCGCACAACAGCTTGTCAAGTCGATGAAGCGTGTGGGTGCCGGCAAGTGGAAGCTCACGGTAAAGAACGACCTCAAGGGCAAGTACTATGTATTTAGTGTATACAACCAGGCACAGCCCTCCAGCACCACCGGCGTCTTTGCAAAGGCAGTGGGTGTAAACGGCAAGCGAGGTGCCATCGTCGACCTTAAGGACACCGACCCAGAGGGTTGGGCAGACGATGTGCGCCCCGAACTGAAGAACCCTTGCGACCTCGTGATATACGAGATGCATCACCGCGACTTCTCCATGGATCTCTCGTCGGGCATCAAGAACAAGGGCAAATTTCTTGCCTTGACCGAGCCGGCAGCCATCAGTCATCTGCGCCGCCTTGGTGTAAACGCCGTGCACATATTGCCGTCGTTCGACTTTGCCTCAATAGACGAGTCGAAGCCCGACGTGGCACAGTACAACTGGGGATACGACCCCCTCAACTACAACGTGCCCGAAGGCTCCTATTCTACCAATGCCGCCGACCCGAAGGCTCGCATACGCGAGTTCAAGCAGATGGTACAGGCATTGCATAAGGCAGGCATCCGTGTAATCCTCGACGTGGTGTACAACCATACGTTCGACATCAACGGCTCCAACTTCCAGAAGACCTATCCCGACTACTTCTTCCGCAAGAACGCCGAAGGCAAGTACAGCGACGGCTCAGGCTGTGGCAACGAGACCGCTTCGGAGAAGCCACTGATGCGCCAGTTTATGAAGGAGAGCGTGCTCTATTGGGTAACCGAATATCACATCGACGGATTCCGCTTCGACCTCATGGGCGTTCACGACATCGATACCATGAACGAGATACGTGCCGCGGTAGACAAGATAGACCCCTCGATATATATGTATGGTGAGGGCTGGAGCGCCGGCTCGTGCGCCTATCCGCAAGACAAGCTTGCCATGAAGGGCAATGCACGCCAGCTTAACGGCATCGGAGCCTTCAGCGACGAGATGCGCGACGCCTTGCGCGGTCCCTTCAGCGACGACACCAAGGGTGGTTTCCTCGCCGGTGTGCCAGGACAGGAGGAGAGCATAAAGTTTGGCATTGCCGGTGCCATAAACCATCCGCAGATAGATATGACGAAGGTGAACTACTCGGACAAGGCATGGACCAACGAGCCGTCGCAGATGGTGGCATACGTTAGTTGTCACGACGACATGTGCCTTACCGACCGCCTTCGTGCCAGCATACCGTATATCGGCGACGACGAGCTGATACGTCTCGACCTCCTTGCACAGACAGCCGTGTTCACATCGCAGGGTGTGCCGTTCATTCTCTCGGGTGAGGAGATGCTCCGCGACAAGAAGGGTGTGCACAACTCGTTCCGCTCGCCCGACTCAATAAACCGCCTCGACTGGAACAACATGAAGCGTTATCCGCAGGTGTTCGACTATTATGCAGGCCTTATCTCGCTTCGCAAGCAGCACCCGGCTTTCCGTATGGGCTCTGCCGAGGAGATAAGAAAGCACCTCAACTTCCTTAATGCACCTGCCGGAGTGGTGGCTTATCAGCTTAAGGACAATGCCGGGGGGGATGCTTGGAAGAACATCATCGTGGTGCTCAACTCGCAGAAGACACCGCAGACCGTAACAGTGCCTGAGAATACCTACACCATGGTGCTTGCCAATGGCAAGGTAGACGCCAATGGTATAGGCTTGCTCAGTGGCAATACGTTGACAGTAGCGCCGCAGTCGGCGCTTATAGTGCATGATTAAAAACTTACAACTATATGAACCTCAAGAACATACAGCTTTCCTCCCTAAGGAGGAGTAAGGGGATGGGGCTTCTCCTATCCTTATTTATTACATCTCTTTCTATGAATGCAGCCCAGAAAATAGACCGCATCGAGCCAACCAACTGGTTTGTTGGTATGAAGAATCCTCAGGTGCAGCTCATGGTGTACGGCAAGGACATACGCTCGGCAGAGGTATC
This sequence comes from uncultured Prevotella sp., assembly GCA_900553155.1. Classification (GTDB taxonomy): domain Bacteria; phylum Bacteroidota; class Bacteroidia; order Bacteroidales; family Bacteroidaceae; genus Prevotella. The sequence goes on from USCM01000010.1 coordinate 3,300, forward strand.
GACCGATTATCCCGGCGTGCGCATCGACTCGCTCGTGCGTCTCGACAGTCCAAACTACCTCTTGGTGTATATGGATGTAAAGGATGCGCAGCCCGGAACGATGAACCTGCAATTCCGTGCAGCCAAGGGCAAGACCAACGTAAAGTACGAACTTAAGGCACGCGACATGCGTGGCGAGGATAGACAGGGCTTCACCAATGCCGATGTTCTGTACATGTTGATGCCCGACCGCTTTGCGTCGAGTGGCAAAAACCTCAACGTCAAGGGCTTGAACGCATACACCGTAGACCGCAAGGCGCCCTCTCTGCGTCATGGCGGCGACCTCGAAGGCATACGCCAGCACCTCGACTACTTTGTCGACCTCGGCGTTACTGCCCTTTGGTTTACACCCGTATTGGAGAACAACTCGCCCGACCACGGCAAGCAAAGCTCGTACCATGGCTATGCCACAACCGATTATTATCGTGTAGACCCGCGCTTCGGTACCAATGCCGACTACCGCCAACTGGTGGACCAGGCACATCAGAAGGGACTGAAGGTGGTTATGGATATGATTTTCAACCATTGCGGTTTCGATCATCCTTGGGTTAAGGATATGCCGTCGAAAGACTGGTTTAACACACCCGAATGGCTCTACCCCGAAAATCAGAAGAACGTCGTAAAGACGAAGACGATGGACGGCGACCAGATGACCAACGACAAGTATCTCCAGACAAGCTACAAGCTTACGCCGGTGCTCGACCCCTACGCATCCAAGGTGGATATGCGTGAGACGGTGGACGGATGGTTTGTGCCAACCATGCCCGACCTCAACCAGCGCAACGCTCACCTCATGACATACCTCATACAGAACTCGGAGTGGTGGATTGAGACAGTGGGCATCGACGGCATACGCATGGATACATATCCTTATGCCGACCGCAAGGGTATGGCACGCTGGATGGAAGTGCTCAACAACGAGTATCCCAACTTCAACACTGTGGGCGAGACCTGGGTTACGGAGCCGGCATATACAGCGGCATGGCAGAAGGATTCGCCCCTTGCCAAGGTAAACTCAAACCTCAAGACCGTTATGGACTTCTCCTTCTTCGACAAGCTCAATCAGGCCAAGCATGAGGAGACAGACGACTGGTGGAACGGATTTAACCGCATATACAACTCGCTCTGCTACGACTATCTGTACGTAGACCCGTCGTACGTCATGGCGTTTATCGAGAACCACGACACCGACCGATTCCTCGGCGAGGGTCAGGACTCGCTCGCACTCAAGCAGGCTCTCGCCCTGCTCCTTACCATCAACCGCATACCACAGCTCTACTACGGCACCGAGATAATGATGAACGGCACAAAGAGCGTTACCGACGGCAATGTGCGCCGCGACTTCCCTGGCGGATTCCCCGGCGACACACGCAATGCCTTCAACAAGGCAGAGCGCACCAAGGCAGAACAGAACATGTATAGTTGGACAAGCCGTCTGCTGCACTGGCGCCAGGGCAACGACGTCATTATCAAGGGCAAGCAAACCCAGTTTATACCCGTCAAGGGTGTATACGTTGTGGCTCGCACCCTCGGCGACAAGGCTGTTATGACCGTGATAAACGGCACATCCAAGGCTGCCACTATGTCTGTGGAGCGTTATGCCGAGATTATTGGCACCCGAAAGGAAGCTACCAACATCCTCACCGGTCATAAGATAGACCTCACGAAGGACGTTAAGTTGCAGCCGAGAGGCGTTATGGTGCTCAGCATGTAGATGCGGCAACATTGAGAATAAAATTATAAATGATTAAAGACCTAAACCGTTATGAATATTATAAAGAAAACATTGGCAACAGCTGTGTGCGGTATGGCATTGATGCCTCTCGCCGCATCGGCACAGGGATGGCCCGAGAAGTATCAGGGCGTGATGTTGCAGGGATTCTATTGGGATAGCTTCGACGATACCCAGTGGACCCAGCTCGAAAGTCAGGCAGACGAGCTGTCTTCCTACTTCAAGCTTGTATGGATTCCGCAGAGCGCCTATTGCGGCGGCAAGTCAATGGGCTATAATCCACTCTATTGGTTTAGCAATTACAATTCGTCGTTCGGTTCGGAGGCTCAGCTGCGCTCGATGATAAAGACCTTCAAGCAGAAGGGTATTGGCACCATAGCCGATGTGGTAATCAACCACCGCGGAACGTTGAAGAATTGGTTCGACTTCCCCGTTGAAACCTACAAGGGCACGACCTATCAGATGTACTCCACCGACGTGTGTGCCGACGACGACGGCGGCAAAGCGGCAGTCCAGGCAACGAGTCAGGGCGTCAGTCTTGGCAAGAACAACGATACAGGTGAGGGCTGGGGCGGAATGCGCGACCTCGACCACTACTCGCCCAATGTGCAGCAGTGTGTAAAGGCTTACCTCAAGATGTTGCTCGACGACTTCGGTTATGCAGGCTTCCGCTATGATATGACCAAGGGCTACGCTGCCAGCTTCACCGGCGTGTACAATGTCTATGCACAGCCCCAATTCTCTGTGGGCGAGTATTTCGACGGCAACAAGTCGCTGCTTACGAACTGGATTAATGGCACAAAGTTGGAAGGCAAGATACAGTCGGCTGCGTTCGACTTCCCCTTGCGCTACAGCATTCGCGATGCCGCTAATGGTGGCAATTGGACCAAGTTGTCTAATGGCGGCTTGGCTACCGACAACACGTACAAGCGTTATGCCGTTACCTTTATAGAGAATCACGACACCGAGGTACGCTCGGCTACCGAGCAGCAAGACCCTATACGCAAGGACACAATAGCCGCCTACGCCTATCTGCTTGCCGCACCGGGTACGCCTTGCGTGTTCTACAAGCACTGGGTCGACTGCAAGGACGACATTAAGAAGATGATTCTGCTGCGCAACCGCGTTGGCATCAACAACCAAAGCAAGTTGTCGCCAAAGACCGTCGAGACTGGCGTCTATGCCTTCTCTACCAATGGCACCGAGGGCGCTCTGTGCGCTGCGGTAGGCACCAACGCCAACAAGTATGCCACACCTACGGGTTATGCGCTTGTAGCCGAGGGCTACCACTGGCGCTACTTCCTCCTCAAGTCAATGGAGACAGTATGGCCGTCGCTGCCGTCGGGCATATACTACGACGAGCCTGAGGTTGAGCTGCGTGCCGTATCGGCTGCTTCCGACGCCCGCATCGTGTACACTCTCGACGGCTCGGAGCCTACAGCGTCGAGCGCACAGGTGGCTGATGGCGGCAAGGTGAAGATTCCTGCGGGCAACGTCACCCTCAAGACTGGTGTGCTTGCTGGCGGCAAGGTGTCGGGTGTGGAGACACGCACATACGATGTCCGCAGCTTCTCGCCATATCAGATAACCGTATACGTCAACACCGACAACGTGGGATGGACCAACTGCTACTTCTGGACATGGGGTGGCGACGGCTCGCATGGCTCGGTTTCGGGTAAATGGCCCGGCGACAACCACACCTCAACAACCGAGGTTAATGGCAAGAAGTGGTACAGCCAGTCGTACAACATCAACTCGCATAACGACGCCGTAAGCTTTGTGTTCGCACAGAAGGACAAGGTGCAGACGGCTAATGTTGTCGACGTTGCCACAACATCCTACTTTGAGGTTCTTACCGACAAGGACAACGAAGGCAAGTACCTTGTTAAGGACGTGACAAAGGATTATACCACAGCCATTGCCGGCATTACAGCAGCTAACGCCGTTCAGCGTCCTACAACAGTGGTGTCGGTAGACGGCCGCACCTTGCGCCGCTTCAACACCCACGTCTCTGCTGCCGATGCCTTGAATGGTCTTGCCAAGGGCATGTACATCGTTAATGGCAAGAAGGTGGTGATGAAGTAAAGCTGCATACGCCAATGACATTCCAACAAAGCCTTAGTTACCAACCAATTAAGCCTTAATTGGTCGGTAACTAAGGCTTAATTGGTTGGTAACTAAGGCTTTGTTGGGATGTCGTTGATGCTTGTTCGTGTAATTGGCGTTAATGTTTTTGGTTCGTGTAATTAGCGTTAATGGAGTAATCGTGTAATGAGCGTTAATATTGCATCTAAGTGTTGCTTGTGCGGCGAACAGGAGTTCGCCGTTCCATATAATGGGTGTTAATGTTAGTTAGCGTCGCCGAGGCGGCGACGCTCTTCGCAGCTCATTACACCCCTCTTATGGAACGATCGCCCCTTATATGGAACGGCGAACTCCTGTTCGCCGCACAAGCAACGCTTAAGATTGCTCCATTAACGCCCATTATACGAAAAAACACGTTTTATCTGCCACTCTGCCACCTTAACCCGTAAATTGCCTCTAACCATCTATTCCTCAACGTGTTACCCTGGTTGCAGATGCCTCGTTTTATCTGCAACCATCTGCCACCCTATCTGCCACCCTGCAACCTACGGAGTATCAGAGCGTTACGAGGATATTTAAGCAAAGGTTGCAGATGGCAGATGAAAATGAAAACTATTTTTCTTGTTTGTCAAACGTGCAATTAGAGCTAATCGCTAAACAAGCAATCTTTACAAGTAAAATTATACGTTCATTAACGAATCATAAATTATACGTTCATTATACGGACATTTGATTGCCTCTCTACAATAAACCCCAATTTACCACTCCATATTCCGGATGGAGCCTTATTTTTTTCTCCTTATTTAAAAAACACCCCATTTCTTACAATAATTATATAAAACCTGCGTTATACTAACGTGTTAAAACGCTTAAGAATAATATTGACAGTGATGCTTACGCTTGTCTCCTTGGGGAGCCATGCGCAGTACGACGTGGCTTTTAGTCATTACTTCGACTTGGAGCCATCGTATAATGCTGCAGCCGTGGGCAAGCAGTCGAAGCTAAATGTGGCAGCCGCCTACGCCATGGATCTTGCCGGGTTCAAGCGCAATCCGCAGACGATGTATGCCGGGGCAGACATGCCGTTGTATTTTCTGAAGTCGTATCACGGAGTGGGCGTCCAGTTTATGAACGACAAGTTGGGTCTCTTCACCCACCAACGCCTCGCATTGCAGTATGCACTAAAGCTGAAGCTCTTTGGCGGTACCTTGTCGACGGGCGTGAGCGTGGGTTTGCTGAGCGAGAGTTTTGACGGATCAAAGATAGACCTCGAAGACTCTAACGACCCCGCCTTCTCATCGTCAAAGCTCGACGGCAACTCCATCGACCTTGCTGCCGGACTCTACTACACACGCGGTCCGCTATACGTGGGCCTGTCGGCGCAGCACCTCAACTCGCCACTGATAAACCTCGGCGAGACCAACGAGCTGCAGGTGGACGCCACCTACTACCTAACCGGTGGCTACGACATACGCCTGCGCAACCCCTACCTCACCATTAAGCCCTCCTTCCTCGTACGAACCGACGGCGTGGCATGGCGAGGCGATGTGACAGGACGCCTTGTGTACACCAACGACAAGAAGATGATGTACCTCGGTGTGGGTTGTTCGCCAGCCAATTCGGTAACGCTGCTGCTCGGAGGCAACGTGCATGGCGTGATATTGGGCTACTCGTACGAGATGTACACGTCGGCCATAAACCCCGGCAACGGCAGTCATGAGCTGTTCATTGGCTACCAGATGGACCTCAACCTTACGAAGAAGGGGCGAAACCTGCATAAGAGTGTAAGAACATTATAATATATATAACATAGATGAAAACAAGAAAAAGCATATTATTACTCGGCTTCGTCGTGGCATCGATGGTGCTCACGGGATGCTTCGGCGGCAAGATGGCTTCGGCGTCGGGTCGCGGCGGCGAGGTGGTGGGCGTAGGCGGACGCACCTTTGTGGAGCCTACACCATACGGCATGGTGAGAGTGAACCGTGGCTACCTGCACATGGGCATCGACAAGCAAGACTCGCTGTGGGGCAAGCAGACACCCGTGAAGGACGTGTCGGTGGACGGATTCTGGATGGACGAGACCGAGGTTACCAACTCTAAGTACAAGCAGTTTATAACCTGGGTGCGCGACAGCATCGTGCGCACGCGTCTTGCCGACCCGCAGTATGGCGGCGACGAGACATACATGATAACCGAGGACAAGAACGGCGACCCTATAACACCGCAGATAAACTGGAAGAAGCCACTGCCGCGCAAGCCTAACGAGGACGAGCTGCGTGCCATCGAGAGTGTGTACACACGCAACCCCATCACGGGCGAGAAGATGCTCGACTACCGACAGATGAACTATCGCTACGAGGTGTACGACTATAAGGCTGCAGCCTTGCGCCGCAACCGCCTTAACCCCGAGGAGCGCAACCTCAACACCGACGTAAAGGTCAATCCGGACGAGGTGGTTATGATATCGAAGGACACTGCCTACATCGACGACGAGGGACGTGTGGTGCGCGAGACCATAAACCGACAGCTTAGCGGTCCGTGGGACTTCCTTAACACCTACATCGTAAACGTATATCCCGACACAACGTGCTGGGTGAACGACTTCCAGAACGCCGAGAACGAGACATACCTGCGCAACTACTTCTCAAACCCTGCCTACAACGACTATCCTGTGGTGGGCGTAACATGGGAGCAGGCCAATGCCTTCTGCGCATGGCGCACCGACTACCTGCTTAAGGGTCTTGGACCTGAGGCACGCTACGTACAGCGCTACCGCCTGCCCACAGAGGCAGAATGGGAGTATGCGGCACGAGGCAAGTCGGGATCCGAGTTCCCGTGGGAAGACCCGAGCGTAAAGAGTGGCGAGGGATGCTTCTTTGCCAACTTCAAGCCAGCCCGAGGCAACTACACCAAGGACGGCAACCTCATAACCTCAAAGGTGGGCATCTACGGAGCCAACAGCAACGGCCTGTTCGACATGGCAGGCAACGTGGCAGAGTGGACAAGCACCGTGTACACCGATGCCGGTGTTGAGGCGATGAACGACCTCAACCCTACGTTGCAGTACAACGCAGCCAAGGAAGACCCCTACAGGTTGAAGAAGAAGAGTGTGCGAGGCGGTTCGTGGAAGGACCCAGAGTCGTTCATACGTTCGGCTTGGCGCACATGGGAGTATCAAAACCAGCCTCGCTGCTACATCGGATTCCGCTGTGTGCGCAGTCTTGCGAACACATCGAGCGATAAGGTCAAGGCAAGAAAGAACAAGAAGTAAATAAAAAGCAAAACCATCTATGACAGTTTACAGCAAGTTCAACATAGTCTATCATCTGCAGAAGTGGATGGATAGCGTTCCAGGACAGACATTCCTCAACTACGCTTACAGCTGGGGTGCCTCGGTCGTAATTCTCGGTACACTCTTCAAGCTTACCCACCTTCCGGGCGCCAACATCATGTTGTTTGCCGGAATGGGCACCGAGGTGTTTGTGTTCTTCCTCTCGGCGTTCGACCGCCCGTTCGACAAGACACAGGACGGCAAGGAACTGCCTACCCATATAGACGAGGAAGAGATTGACGCAGAGGAGGCAGAGGCAGAAGCCGAGTACAACGCAAGTCGCAATGGAGCCGCCGTACCGGGCGGAGTGGTTGGCGGCGGCACCATAATTATAGGGGGCTCAGCCGGCAACGCAAGCTCGGCACCGGCTCAGGGCGCAACAGTGGCTCAGCCGGGTGCAGCCGTTCAGGGTTTTGCGGCTGGCGGTGTGGGTGCCGATGCTGCCGTAGCAGCACAGGCGGCAGCCCAGATAGCCGCCGGACAGGAGACGGCATCGCAGCTGGCAGACGCACAGGCAGCATATCTCGAACAGCTGAAGAACCTTACCGAGACCCTGCAGAAGGTATCAGAGCAGAGCGTGCGCCTGACCCGCGACAGCGAGGAGATGGAGAACCTCAACCGCACCCTCACCGGTATATGCAAGGTGTACGAGATGCAGCTTAAGGGCGCAAGCCAGCAGATAGGTACAATAGACCAGATTAACGACCAGAGCCGCAAGATGGCTCAGCAGATAGAACAGCTCAACAGCATCTATGCACGCATGATAGAGGCTATGACTGTGAACATGAACTTGAAAGTGAAAGAGTAAATGGCAATAAAGAAAAGACCGGTTTCTCCTCGCCAGAAGATGATCAACCTCATGTATGTGGTGCTTATGGCGATGCTTGCGCTGAACATCTCGTCAGAGGTGCTCAACGGATTCTCTATTGTCGAGGAGAGCCTTAACCGCACTACAGCCAACTCGTCGAAGGAGAACGAGGTGCTGTACGACAACTTTGCCGAGCAGATGAAGGCCAATCCGGCAAAGGTGAAGGAGTGGTTTGACAAGGCTACAGCTGTGAAGCGCATGAGCGACTCGCTGTACAACTATGCCCAGCAGCTTAAGCTCCAGATTGTGCAAGAGGCAGACGGCAAGGACGCCAACGTGCTCGACATAAAGAGCAAGGACAACCTTGAGGCTGCAAGCCACGTGATGCTGGCACCCGGAACGGGGCAGGGACACAAGCTTTTCAATGCCATCAACTCCTTCCGCAACCGCATACTTGCCATGGTGAGCGACCCTCACCAGCGCAGCATCATCGAGAGCAACCTCACCACTAAGCTGCCAAAGAACGCCCACACTATGGGCAAGAACTGGGAGGAGTATATGTTTGAGGACATGCCGGTGGCTGGTGCCGTGACGCTTCTGTCCAAGTTGCAGAGCGACGTGCGCTATGCCGAGGGCGAGGTGCTGCACACCCTTGTGTCCAACATAGACATGAAGGACATCCGTGTAAACAAGCTGTCGGCTTTCGTCATACCAGAATCGCGCACCGTTATAAGCGGCGACCAATTCTCGGCACAGATAGTGATGGCTGCCGTCGACACCACGCAGCAGCCCGAGATATACGTAGGCGGACAGCGCATAAGCAACGGCTTGTACCGGTTTACAGCCGGTGGGGTGGGCGAGCATCAGTTTGGAGGCTACATCACGATGCGCGACGGTTCGGGCAACGTGATACGACGCGACTTTACGCAGAAATATACCGTGGTGGCACCAAGCGCCACAGTGTCGGCCGACCTTATGAACGTGCTGTATGCCGGATACGACAACCCTATAAGCGTAAGCATACCGGGTGTTCCGCTCAATGCGGTACAGGCGTCAATGTCGGGCGGCTCGTTCCGCAGCATAGGCATGGGCAAGTACATCGCACGTCCGTCTGCCGTGGGCAGCGACGTAACCATAAACGTGGCAAGCAACGCCAACGGCAAGTCGAGACAGATGGGCAAGTTTACGTTTCATGTGCGCAAGTTGCCTGATCCGGCAGCCTACATCACCGTAGGTACCGACCGCTTCCGTGGCGGTGGCTTGGCAAAGGCATCGCTTATGGGCGCCAACGGCATCAAGGCAGCTATCGACGACGGCATACTCGACATACAATTCAAGGTTGTGAGCTTCGAGACCGTGTTCTTCGACAATATGGGCAACGCCGTGCCGATGGCTTCGGCAGGCGCCAGCTTCTCCGAGCGCCAGCGCGGCACCTTCCGCAAGCTGTCGAGAGGCAAGCGCTTCTACATATCGCGCATTACGGCTGTAGGCCCCGACGGCATAACGCGCAAGCTCAATGGCTCGATGGAAGTGATAGTGAAGTAGATGTAACAATATATAAATAGGAAAACAAATGAAAAAGATACTGACAATATTGCTCGCCGCATTTCTTTGCGCCGACGCGGCTATGGCACAGCCGGCTGCCCGTCGACGCGAACAGGCACAGCAGCAACAGCAACAGGACCAGGGCTTGAGCGTGCGTGCGCAGATTTCCTTTCCAACGCAGAAGGCAATGGACGAGGACGTTACGTGGCGACGCGACCTGTACCGCGAGATAAGCCTTACCGACGACGCCAACGCCGGATTGTACTATCCAGTGGAGCCGGTGGGGTCGCAGATGAACCTCTTTACCTACATCTTCAAGCTGGTGTTGCGCCGTGCCATACCTGCCTACGAGTATCGTCTGGACGGCAGCGAGGTGTTCGACGAGGCGTCGAAGATAAACCTTAAGGCTTTTCTCGACAACTACCATATCTTCTACGAGCGCACCAACCGCGGCATACGCATCGACGACAGCGACATTCCGTCGCGTGAGGTAACAGCCTACTACGTCAAGGAGTCGGCTTATTTTGACGACCGCAACTCAGCGTTCCACACCAAGGTGCTGGCTCTGTGTCCTATACTGAAGCGCGACGACGACTTTGGCGACGGCGGCACATCATATCCGCTGTTCTGGGTTAAGTACGACGACCTTGCGCCGTTCCTTACCAAGCAGACCATTATGACGTCCAACCTCAACAACGCTGCCGTGATGTCTATGGACGACTTCTTTACGAAGAATATGTACAAGGGCAAGATATACAAGACCACCAATATGCTTGGCAAGACCCTTGCACAATACTGTCCTACCGACTCGGCTATGGCGAAGGAGCAGAAGCGCATAGAGAAGCAGCTTGTGGACTTTGAGCAGAACATCTGGGGCAAGCCCGAACCAAAGGACACCCTCGACAGCATAGCACGTGTGGACAAGAAGGCAGCCAAGGCTTTGGCAAAGAAGAACCGTCGTGCGGGTGGCTCAGCTTCGGCTCAGAAGACATCGAGAACGAGGGTCAAGAAGTCGCGCCCACAGGGCAGCTCGTCATCAGCATCGTCGGGTTCGGCACGTGTAACGGTGCGCCGTCAGCGTCATTAATAGTGTTAATAACTTAAATATAGAAAGGTATGAGAAAATTTTTTACTGCAGCTATCGTAGCTGTCTCTATGCTGTTTGCTGCAAGCAGCGCACAGGCACAGGTTAAGTTTGGTTTGAAGGGCGGTCTTAACGTCACCAATATGAGTCTCAACTCAGAGGTGTTCGACGCCGACAACCAGACTGGTTTCTTTATCGGTCCTACCGTTAAGTTTACACTTCCTATCGTTGGTCTTGGCATCGACGCGTCGGCTCTGTACGACCAGCGCGACGCAAAGGTTAAGGTTGAGGGCGATGGTGCATCGGTTGAGAGCAAGATTAAGAATCAGTCTATCAACATCCCTATCAACCTTCGCTATGGTGTAGGTCTTGGCAGCACAGCCAGCCTCTTCCTCTTTGCAGGTCCGCAGTTTGGCTTCAACGTAGGTGATAAGAACCAGTCGCTGTTCGAGGATGCTGCCCAGTGGCGCCTTAAGTCGTCTACATTCAGCGTCAATGTAGGTTTGGGTGCAATGCTGCTCAGCCACCTTCAGATTTCAGCCAACTACAACATCGCTTGCGGCAAGACTGGCGAGACAACCGTGTCGGAGGCTCTTGGCACAACAGCTCAGGAGGTTTTCAGCAAGAGAGGCCGTGCCAATGCTTGGCAGATAGGTTTGGCTTACTATTTCTAAACAAAGCAAAAGCTATAAGTGGAGGTCGGACGCCAAATCGTCAGACCTCCTTTTTGTATATACATATTATATATTATGCACTACGTAGACGTCATTTTGCCCCTGCCTCTCGAAGGCACCTTTACATACAGCTTGCCACTTTCGCTTGTTGACAAGGTGTGTCTCGGCGTGCGCGTCTTGGTGCCTTTGGGTAAGTCGAAGACGTACACGGCTATGGCTGTGCGTGTGCATGAGGATGCACCCGAGTTTAAGACACGCGACATACTGCAGGTGATAGACGCCGAGCCCGTAATGCTCGACCGCCAGATGAGGCTATGGCAGTGGATAGCCACTTATTATATGGCTGCTCTTGGCGATGTGTTCAAGGCGGCATTGCCTGCCGGACTGAAGGCGGAGGAGAACTATCGGCCCAAGACGGTGCGCTGTGTAACGCTGCCGGCAAGCCTGCGTTCGGAGCAGTCGCTGCATCTTGTGATGAGCATACTGGCGAAGGCTGCGAAGCAACAGCAAACCTTCAGTACATATCTACAGCTGTCGCACTGGGACAATATCGACGGCGAGACACCCCCGGAGCATATACAGGAGGTGGCTTGCGACGAGCTGCAAAATGCTGCGGGAGCGTCGGATGCCGTGTTGAGGCAACTCATCAACCGCAAGTTTCTGGAGGTCTATCACCGCGAGGTGGGTAGGATAGGCGGTGGGGGAGAGGCGCATCCCGAGAATATACAGCCGCTGAGCGAGGCACAGCAAGACGCCATGAATCAGATACGCACACAGTTTATGGCAAAGAATGTGGTGCTGCTGCATGGCGTGACGTCGAGCGGAAAGACCGAGATATACATTCATCTTATACAGAAGGCTATCGACGAGGGCAAACAGGTGCTGTATCTGCTGCCCGAGATAGCCCTGACGGTGCAGATGACACGGCGCTTGCAGCAGGTGTTCGGGTCAAGGCTCGGCATATACCACTCCAAATACAGCGACGCCGAGCGTGTGGAGATATGGAAGAAGCAACTGTCTGACGAGCCATACGATGTTGTTCTTGGCGCGCGTTCGGCAGTGTTTCTGCCCTTTACAAGGCTCGGACTGGTGATAGTGGACGAGGAGCACGAGACCTCCTTCAAGCAGCAAGACCCGGCTCCGCGATACCATGCACGTTCGGCGGCTATCGTCTTGGCACGCATGTACGAGGGTGCCAAGGTGCTGTTGGGCACGGCTACTCCGTCTATGGAGAGCTACTACAATGCCAGCACGGGCAAGTATGGATACGTGCAGCTTACCACACGATACCGTGATGTGGCTATGCCCGAGATAAAGGTGGTGGACATCAAGGACCTGTATCGTCGTAAGATGATGCAAGGAATGTTCTCTCCCGACCTTCTTGTAGCCATACGAGGGGCATTGAAGGCAAAGAAGCAGGTTATTCTGTTTCAGAACCGGCGCGGTTTTGCCCCTATGGTAGAGTGCAAGATGTGTGGGTGGGTGCCCAAATGCAAGAATTGCGACGTGTCGCTGACGTATCACAGGTCGATGAATCTACTTACGTGCCACTACTGCGGATATACGTATGCCGTGCCAAAGCAGTGTCCCAACTGCGAGAGCACAGAGCTGCTTGGACGCGGATATGGTACGGAGAAGATAGAGGATAGGGTGCACGAGTTCTTTCCCGAGGCACGCATTGCGCGTATGGATCTTGACACCACACGGTCGGCAGGGGCTTACAGTCGTATCATCAACGACTTCTCGGCAGGACGCACCGATATACTTATAGGTACGCAGATGGTTTCGAAAGGACTCGACTTCTCTGGCGTTACGGTGGTGGGCATACTCAATGCCGACACAATGCTCAACTATCCCGACTTCCGAGCATACGAGCATGCCTTCCAGATGCTGTCGCAGGTAAGCGGCAGAGCAGGCAGAAGGGACGAGCGCGGACTTGTGATATTGCAGACAAAAAGTGCCGACCTGCCTGTGATAAGGCAGGTG
>USCM01000011.1 GCA_900553155.1 uncultured Prevotella sp.
GTTGGGGTATCTTGGGGCCTTAGCGATTCTATTTTCATCCAATTCAATTCCACCTATTTCTGCATAATATAAATATGGAACGTTAGCAAACACGCTTGCTAAGGCTCGTCCATTTCTCTGCCAAGCATTGTTGCCTGCAGGAAGAGCCGAGCAGTATTCAATACCAAGAAGCACATTTTCCATATTGTCCAAGATCTCGGTTAAATATGAATCTGCGGATTCTCTTAATTTTCCTCCAGATTTATAGATGATTTCACCTAAATCAATGTTGCTCCATCTGCCGTGGCCAGAGAGCAATTCAACAATAAAAAGACAATTTGTTGTTTGTATAGAATATTTGGGAAAATAGACGGGGCTATCTAATAACTCGTATTTTGAGTTGTATGCTTCCGCTATCAATTTTAATGTACGTTCACATTCGATTATGTTGTCACCGTGAATTCTTAGATATCGTGTAGTCATGTTTAATAACAAGAACACCCTTTTGCACAAAGGGCGTGGAAGAATTCAGGTTGGTACCAAGGCCTTGCACAGCCTACGTCAGACAACAATCATCCTGTCCACGCCCATATTTATGTAGCGCAGACACCCTTGTTGCCTTAACTAAACTGACGTATTATGAAGTGCAAGTTCGGTATTCAGTTGGGTCAAGAATGTCTAAATACTATAGTTTTTTTACTTTATGCTTACGTGTTCTATGATTTAAGGATTAATACTCGAATTATTTAATAATGCATTGATTGCTTTGCAAAGATATAAATTAATTGTCATAATTCAAGTGTTATTTATGGTTTTATATGTAAAATATCTGTTTTTCCGCATAGTGGTGCTGAAGTTGTATAATTTGTCGTTGTTATTGCATAATTGATATTTGTTTCGTATATTTGCAGACTAAAGCCTTATGAGCTTAATTTTTTAATATAAATGACTAATTATCAATAAATCAAAGAATGGATATGGATAACAACCCAGCAAACATTGTTGACAACCCGCAAGTAAAGCCCCACTCTTGTGCCGACTCGCAGAACTTCTGGCTGTGGCTCGGTGCTCTTGTCATTGGTGGCGCGCTTGGCATGCTCGGCATCGAATGGATTAACACGGCTGCCAACTTTATAGCCACAGTCTTTACACGTCTGTTTCAGTTTATAGCAGTGCCCACTATAGCCTTGGCTGTAACCATGACGCTCGCAACATTCGGCACACGTAAGGACACAGGCCGAATCTTCAGACGCACCATTACCTACACGTTGCTCACCACTATAGCGGCAGCTGCCGTGGGCATGGTGCTCTACCGCATCATCAGTCCAGACAATCTACCTGTCGAACTGGTACACAGCAGCAAGGCGGCTGCAGCCATACCGCACGAGGTACAGGGTGCGGCGTCTTATTACGAATACTTGTTGGGCATCGTGCCCGACAACGTTATGCGCCCCTTCTTCGAGGGCAACGTGCTCTCTGTGCTGCTCATTGCCGTAGCCGTGGGCATTGCGCTTGCCAAGATGCCCGACACCGGCAGCAAGCGCACGCTTATGAGTGGGCTTACCGGACTGCAGGACCTTGTGTCCAAGCTCATCCACTGGCTCATCCATGCCTTGCCGTTGGGCATCCTCGCCTTTGCCGCACAGCTGTCTGCCGAGGTGTCGGCAGGAGTCGTTGTGTCGTCTATCGGCAAGTATGTAGCCGTTATATTGGGCGGCAATATATTGCAGTTCTTCGTCGTTCTGCCCCTGTTCTTGGTGGCACGCCGTCTTAATCCGATAAAGGTGATGCGTGCCATGACCCCGGCTGTGCTTATGGCGCTGTTCACCAAAAGCTCGGCAGCAACCCTGCCCGTTACCATACAGAGTGCAGAGGAGCGTCTTGGCGTCGACTCGAAGGTGGCGCGCTTCGTGCTGCCAATATGTACAACGATAAACATGAACGGCTGTGCAGCCTTTATCTTCGTAACATCATTGTTTGTTATGCAGAATGGAGGGGTAGACCTCTCGCTCACAACAATGCTTGTTTGGCTCTTTATATCGGTGATAGCTGCCATTGGCAACGCCGGTGTGCCTATGGGTTGCTACTTCCTTACGCTCTCTCTTATGTCGGGTATAGGAGCTCCGATAGCCATAATGGGCATCATTCTCCCCGTCTTTACCGTTCTGGATATGATAGAGACGGCAGAGAATGTATGGTCCGACTCGTGTGTTGCGGCAATGACCGACCGCGACCTTAAGCGATAACAACCTTTCCGCCAAGCACCACCTTCTTCACTATGGGGGTGGTGTAGGCGTATGGTATGTAGTCGACAGATGGCAGTGGGGTAGTGATAAAGAAGTTGGCTACCTTGCCTTTGGCTATACTGCCATAGTTTTTGCTTTCGCCCATTGCGCAAGCACCGTTGATTGTTGCGGCATTAAGAGCCTCGTTGGGCAGCAATCGCATCTTTATACAAGCCAACGAAACCACAAACTTCATATCGCCCGAAGGTGTAGAGCCCGGGTTGTAGTCGCTTGCTATAGCCACGCTAAGCCCTGCGTCAATCATCTTGCGGCCCTTGCCGTAAGGCATATTGAGGAAGAAGGAAGTGCCGGGCAGTACGGTTGGCATGGTGTTGCTGTTGCGCAAGATGTCAATCTCCTCCACCGTCATGCTCTCTAAGTGGTCTACCGACAAGGCTCCATGCTTTACGCCAACCTCCACACCGCCCGACGATGCCAGCTCGTCGGCATGTATCTTTGGGCGCATACCCCAAGTGGCGGCGGCTTCAAGTATGCGGCTTGTCTCTTCGGGTGTGAAGAAGCCGCGGTCGCAGAACACGTCCACAAAGTCGGCAAGTCCTTGACGTCCCACCTCGGGTATCATCTCGTCTATAATGAGCTTTACATATTGGTCTTGCGACATACCCCGTGCCACGGCATGTGCGCCAAGAAATGTGGACACAATCTTAGCCTGTGACGCCTCCTTCATGCGCTTTATCACGCGCAGCATCTTTAGCTCGTCCTCAAGGTTGAGGCCGTATCCGCTCTTTATCTCGATACATCCAGTACCCTTCCGTATAACCTCGTCCAGTCGGGTCATGGCTTGGCGGTACAGCTCGTCCTCCGAAGTGTTGTGCAGGAGGTCTGCCGAATTGAGTATTCCGCCGCCACGTTTGGCTATTTCCTCATAGCTTAGTCCGTTGATTTTGTCAACAAACTCACGCTCTCGGCTACCGGCAAACACAATGTGTGTATGCGAGTCGCACCACGACGGCAGCACCATTCCGCCTTCGGCATCAATCGTGTTGTCGATGTGGGCTATGTCGGGCAAGCCGTCTGCCATACTGCCAAACTGGGCAAAGCGTCCGTCTTCTATCAAGAGCCAGGCATTGTCGATGGTGTTGAAGGTTGCCATCTCCTTGCCTTGCAGACGCAGTTTGGGCTGATACTCGATGCCGGCGAGACAACGTATGTTCTTTACAAGTTGTTTCATAGATATATACGTTTAAGCCCCTCCCTATTGGGGAGGGGCAAGGGTTTTTTTATTACTTCCTCAAGAAATCAATGGAGTGTGCGATATGTGGATACATCACCTCGTCGTCTACAATAAACGGCACCACCTTGCGGTAGCTGCTGTGTATAGCCTCTACTGCTGCCGACGACTTCAATGGGCGGCGGAAGTCGAGAGCCTGAGCCGCGTTAAACAGCTCGATGGCAAGCACACGCTCGGTATTGAGCACCACCTTGTACAGCTTTATGGCTGCGTTGGCACCCATACTTACGTGGTCTTCCTGACCCTGGCTCGACGGAATGCTGTCTACAGACGATGGTGTAGCCAACGACTTGTTGAGGCTTACGATAGAGGCGGCGGTGTACTGCGGTATCATGAAGCCGCTGTTTACACCCGGATTGGCAACGAGGAAGCTCGGCAAACCGCGTGTTCCGCTAACCAACTTGTATATACGGCGCTCGGAGATGTTAGCCAGTTCGCACATGGCTATAGACAGAAAGTCCATAGGCATGGCTATAGGCTCGCCGTGGAAGTTGCCTGCCGATATAATGAGGTCTTCGTCCGGGCAAACCGTCGGGTTGTCTGTAGCCGAGTTTACCTCCACGTCAACCACCGACCTTACATATTCTATAGTGTCCTTCACCGTGCCGTGTACCTGCGGAATACATCTAAACGAGTAGGGATCCTGTACATACGTCTTAGGCTTCTCTATTATCTCGCTGCCCTCCAACAGCTCTCTCATGCGTGCAGCCGTAACAATCTGTCCCTTATGCGGGCGCACCTGGTGTACAGCGTCGGTGAAGGGAGCCGTCAGTCCGTAGTAGGCGTCAAGCGACATGGCTGCTATCTTGTCTGCCCAATCGCTCAGTCGGGTCGACTGCAACAGCGCCCAAACAGCAAATGCGCCCATGTTCTGTGTGCCGTTGAGCAGGGCAAGACCTTCCTTAGAGGCAAGCTTGATGGGCTGCCAGTTGAACTTCTGCAGAACCTCGGCACCCGGAATGACCTTGCCCTCGTATTCTACCTCGCCCATGCCTACAAGCGGCAAGCTTAGATGGGCAAGCGGAACCAAGTCGCCCGAAGCTCCGAGCGAGCCTTGCATATACACCACGGGATACACATCGTTGTTGAAGAAGTCGATAAGGCGGTTGACGGTAACCAGCTGGCAACCCGAGAAACCGTAGCTAAGCGACTGTATCTTGAGCAGCAGCATTATCTTTACGATGTCGTTGGGCACACGGTCGCCGGTGCCACAGGCATGCGACATCATAAGGTTGATTTGCAGCTGAGCCAAGTAGTCGGAACCGATGCTTACGTTGCACAGCGAGCCGAAGCCGGTAGTTACACCATATATAGGTGCAGTCGATTCGGCTATCTTGTGGTCCAGGTACTCGCGGCAGTCGACGATGCGCTTCTGTGCATCCTCGCTCAACTCTATTCTATAACCACCATATACTATCTCGCCAATGCGTTCGATAGACAGGTGCTCGGCTGATATCTTGTGAATTTTCATAAACTTAGGCTTTCTTATTTTGTTTGTAGTTGATTGTTAGTTGGCATACGTGTTGATAATTTCGTCGTCAACAATATTAGGCATCGTAACCTGCAAGCCATTCGATCGCATCATCTCGCGCTCAATGCTGTGTATAGAGCCTTCGTTGCGGGCCCATGCACGGCGTGCAATGCCGTTGTTTACGTCCCAGAACAGCATCTCTGTGATGTGTCGGTCGCTGTCCTGGCTGCCGTCTATCACCATGCCGAAGCCACCGTTTATAACCTCGCCCCAGCCTACGCCGCCGCCGTTGTGCAGCGATACCCATGTAGCGCCGCGGAACGAGTCGCCTATAACGTTCTGTACAGCCATGTCGGCACAGAACTGTGAGCCGTCATAGATGTTGCTTGTCTCGCGGAACGGCGAGTCGGTGCCAGACACATCGTGGTGGTCGCGGCCCAACACAATGGGACGTGTTATCTCGCCCCTGCGTATAGCCTCGTTAAAAGCCAGTGCTATCTTGGAGCGGCCCTCGGCGTCGGCATAGAGGATGCGAGCCTGCGAACCCACAACAAGGTTGTTGCGGCTTGCCTCGCATATCCAGTGGATGTTGTCGGCCATCTGTCCCTTTATCTCGTCAGGCGCACTCTGCATAATCTCCTCCATAACACGTGCCGCAATTTCGTCGGTCTTGGCAAGGTCGGCAGGATTGCCCGATGTGCACACCCATCTGAAGGGGCCAAAGCCATAATCGAAGAACATCGGACCCATGATGTCCTGCACATACGACGGATAGCGGAACTTGCCGTCCTCCTTGCAGATGTCGGCTCCGGCACGCTTCGACTGTAGGAGGAAGGCGTTGCCGTAGTCGAAGAAGTACATGCCATTGGCTGCAAGGCGGTTGATGGCTGCCACCTGTCGGCGCAGCGAAGCCTGTACGTGCTCGCGGAACTCGTCCGGATTCTCCGCCATCATCTTCTTCGATTCGTCCAATGTAAGGTCGGCAGGATAGTAGCCGCCAGCCCACGGGTTGTGCAGCGAGGTTTGGTCGCTGCCTATGTCTACGCGTATGTCCTCGTCGGCAAGTCGCTCCCATAGGTCAACCACGTTGCCCACGTATGCCATCGACACCGTGCGCTTCTCTTCAACGCTCTTGCGTATGGCAGGTATAAGCTCGTCGAGGTTGTCGTGCAGCTCGTCTACCCAGCCTTGGTCGTAGCGCTTCTTGGCAGCCAACGGGTTTATCTCAGCCACCACGCTCACCACGCCGGCTATGTTGCCAGCCTTAGGCTGAGCGCCCGACATACCACCAAGACCCGACGACACAAACAGCATGCCCTTGATGTCCTGTGGTCCGCCCTTCTCGCTGCGCTGCTTGCGGCAAGCGTTGAGCACGGTTATGGTGGTGCCATGCACTATGCCCTGCGGACCGATATACATATACGAGCCTGCCGTCATCTGTCCGTACTGGCTCACGCCAAGAGCGTTAAGGCGCTCCCAGTCGTCCGGTTTAGAGTAGTTGGGTATAACCATACCGTTGGTAACAACCACACGTGGAGCGTTGGGGTGTGAGGGGAACAGGCCCAGAGGATGTCCCGAGTACATCACGAGGGTCTGCTCGTCGGTCATCTCGCTAAGATATTTCATCACCAAGCGATACTGCGCCCAGTTCTGGAATATGGCTCCGTTGCCTCCGTATACTATCAGCTCGTGCGGATGCTGTGCCACCTCAGGGTTGAGGTTGTTCTGTATCATCAGCATGATGGCAGCCGCCTGTTCCGAGCGGTGTGGATACTCGTCTATCGGACGTGCGTACATATCGTAACGAGGACGATAGCGGTACATATATATACGGCCATACTTGTTGAGCTCGTCGATAAACTCGGGAGCCAACTGGGCATGCAGATGCTTGGGGAAGTAGCGCAGAGCGTTGCGCAAGGCAAGCTTGCGCTCCTCGTTGTTTAGTATCTCCTTGCGCTTAGGCGCATGGTTTATGGTGTTGTCGTAAGGCATCGGCTCGGGTAGATAGTCGGGGATGCCAAGCTTTATCTCTTCTGAAAAGGTCATAGATTAAGAATATATGGTTTTACAATTTAGTCTCTACCAATGCCGTAATCTCCGCTTCCTCCTTATTGGCTTTGGCTATAAGCTCGTTAGCCTCGCCAATAAGAGCCTCGGCTTTAGCGCGGTCTTTAAGCGAGCCGGCGTTAATCTTTACGTTCATGCCAGCGCCAAGCACAGCGGCACGTGCAGCCAATGCGCCCACACCGGCATCCGACACGCTGTTGGGATTGCCCGTCTCCACCATCTTGCGGCAAACGGCAAACACCTCGAACGACGCCTTCATCGTCTCAAGCGGCACCTCGGCTGCAAAGAGCGTGGCCGTCTGTATGGCCTCCGAGCGGGCTGCCTTCTCCTCCGGTGTGTTCTTAGGCATGCCGAAGGCAGCCATTATGCGGTTGAAGGCTTCGGTGTCCTCGTCTACCAGATGCAACAGGCGCTCTTGCAGAGCCATGCCCTCCTCGGCTACACTTGCAAACTGCTCCCACTGCTCGTCCCATCCGGGCTTGTGGCTTGACAGATTGGCAACCATCGTAGCCAACGACGCGCCCAATGCTCCCATGTATGCCGATACAGAGCCGCCGCCAGGTGCCGGACTCTCGCGTGAGGTTTCCTCGGCAAATCCCTTGACTGTAAGGTCTACCAAGAGGTTCTGCTTCTCGGCACCAGCAGCCATTACATATTCTATAATCTTCTCCTCCGGCTTAAACTCCTTGAGGTCTGACAGACCCAACGACTTGATGGCTATATCCATAATGTCCTTCTTGGGTATACCGGCAGAGCGCTGCTGCTTGGCAAGGAAGTAGCGTCCGGCTTCTATCAGGGTGCGCTCGGGTACAAGTCCTACAATCTCGGTTCCGGTAACACGCAAGCCTCGGTTTTGAGCGCAGCGGCACACCTCGTCAAACGCCTTGTGCAGCGGTGTTACATTGATGTTGGTGATGTTCATCGACACCTGTGCTATGCCATACTCGTCGATGTACCAGCCAATGGCTTTGGTACACTTCAGGGTGCCTGGCTTCATTATAGGGGTGCCGTCGGCATAGAGCAGTTTTTTGCCTGTTATAGGGTTGCCCTCGCGCATCGGGCGGCCCTTCTCTCTAACGTCAAAGGCAATTGCGTTGGCGCGTCGTGTGGATGTGCTGTTGAGGTTGAAGTTTACGGCAATGAGGAAGTCTCTTGCTCCAACAACGGTGCATCCCGTTCGTGCCACCTGCTCGTCGAATGGTCGGCGTCCAAAGTCGGGTGCTTCGGCATCGTCGTCAATACGCTCGGCAATGCCCTCGTATTCGCCCTTGCGACAAATGGCAAGGTTCTGGCGCTCCGGCTTAAAGGCTGCAGCCTCGTAGCAGTAGCAAGGAATGTTAAGCTCGTCGGCAATGCGCTTGGCAAGGTTGCGCGAAATCTCGGCACACTCCTCAAGCGTTATGCCGCTGACAGGAACAATAGGCAGAACGTCTGTGGCGCCTATACGTGGATGGGCACCATGATGCTGACGCATATCTATAAGTTGTGCGGCCTTAGCCACAGCCTTGAAGGCAGCCTCCACAACGTTGTCTGGTTCGCCTACAAACGTAACCACCGTGCGGTTGGTGGCTTCTCCCGGGTCGACGTCAAGCAGTTTTACACCCTTAACGCTCTCTACTTCATCCGTTATCTGGCGGATAATGTTCAAATCGCGGCCCTCGCTGAAGTTAGGCACACACTCTACTATTTGCTTTCTTTTTGCCATAGTGTAAGGTATAATGTTAGTAGTAAATATGTTTAATTCAATGGTTTCGGTTGATACTCTGCAAATTTAGAAAAAAAGAATAATTAATGCAAGAAAATGCCTATAATTTAAGCTTTGTTGGTTAATCCATAATGTTGTACTTGGGTATATTAAGCATAATAGTATGTCAAAGGGTGTATATATTAAGAACGGAAAAAAGTTTGTTGTGCGTTCAAAAAAGTGGCAAAAGTGACAGAAAAACTTATAATACGTTAAGTTTCAGTGATTTACGGGCTGTCACTTCGGCTCTTTAAAGTGCCGGATGTATCAGCCGTCTATATTGTAGTGACAGATGGGCTGGGGGACGGCGATAGCCGGGTGGGTGGTTACAACTACTTGGTAACGCCATTACAAAGTCTTTGTAATGGGGCAATAGAGGCTTGATGACGTTGCAAGTGAAGGGTGTAATTGGCTGCGAAGGGGCGTCGCCGCCTCGGCGACGTATAATATATGGTTCGTGTAATGACCGTATAATTTGGGTTCGTATAATGAACGTATAATTTTGATTCGTGTAATGAACGTATAATATGAGGTTCGTGTAATGAACGTATAATATTTATTGTTATAAGCTGGTGTGTTGTTACATAGTTACGTATTATACGTCCATTATACGAACCATATATTATATGTAAGATAGGCTGGTACATTGAGCCATAATCCGCTCAAAGTACCAGTCTATTTATTGCTTGATAATCAACGTGTTATGCCGAAATAAAACCTCGGCTGACACATCGGAACATCAAATCGAAAATCGATAAATACTAATCTACATACATTAACCTCTTCATTACAGGAAGACAATGGTAAGACCAGCCATAACAATGCTAACCATCGACATAAGCTTGATGAGGATGTTGAGCGACGGACCGGAGGTGTCCTTGAACGGATCGCCAACGGTATCGCCAACTATTGTGGCTTTGTGGTTCTCGCTGCCCTTGCCTTCGAAGTGGCCCTCTTCAATCATCTTCTTGGCATTGTCCCAAGCACCGCCCGAGTTGGACATAAACACGGCGAGGGTGAAGCCTGCCGCCAAACCGCCCGTAAGCAGACCAAGCACGCCGGCTACGCCAAGCACCAAGCCCACAACGATAGGGATGACGATGGCAAGAAGCGAAGGAACAATCATCTCTCTCTGAGCACTGCGAGTGCTTATCTCCACACAGCGACCATAATCGGGTGTGGCCTTGCCTTCGAGTATACCCTTTATCTCACGGAACTGTCGGCGCACCTCCTGCACCATCGACTCGGCTGCACGACCCACTGCTCCCATCGTAAGACCACAGAACAAGAATGCTGCCATAGCTCCGAGGAAAGCTCCCACGAGAACCTTAGGGTTGATGAGGTTGACCTGGAAGAAGTTGATGAAATCTATTGTGGTTGCATTCGTTGGGTCGAATATGTTGCCGGCAGCATCCACATACTGCTTGCCATTTTCTACGGCACGTATCATCGCTATCTTTATCTCCTCTATGTACGAAGCCAAGAGGGCGAGAGCCGTAAGGGCAGCCGAACCTATGGCGAAGCCTTTGCCTGTGGCAGCGGTGGTGTTGCCAAGAGCATCGAGGGCGTCGGTGCGCTCGCGTACCTCCTTGCCCAAGCCGCTCATCTCGGCATTTCCTCCTGCATTGTCGGCAATAGGACCGTATGCATCTGTAGCAAGGGTGATGCCTAAGGTAGACAGCATACCTACGGCTGCAATACCGATGCCGTAAAGACCTGTGCTTATAGATTTTGCCGATAGCGACATATCGAATCCGTTAGCGCATAGATAGCTCAACATGATGGCTACCGAGATGGTTACAACCGGAATCATGGTGGATATCATACCCGTGCCTATGCCCTTGATGATGACAGTAGCAGGACCCGTCTGCGAAGCCTCTGCTATCTTCTGCGTAGGCTTGTAGGTGTGCGACGTATAGTACTCGGTGGCTTGACCAATAATGACGCCGGCTACCAGACCGCTTATTACGGAGAACGAGAGTCCGAGCCAGTTGTCTATGCCCAACAAATAGAGTATGGCGAATGTGGCAACGGCTATGAGTACGGCGCTTACGTTGGTGCCGAGGCCAAGCGAGTGGAGCAACTCCTTCATCGTGGCTCCCTCCTTTGTGCGCACCATAAAGATGCCTATGAGCGAAAGGAAGATGCCTATGGCAGCGATAATCATTGGAGCTATGACGGCACGCAGCTGCATATCGCCGTTCATGGCAAAGGCAGTGGCGCCGAGGGCGGCTGTAGACAGTATCGAACCGCAGTAGCTCTCGTAGAGGTCGGCGCCCATACCGGCAACATCGCCCACGTTGTCGCCCACGTTGTCGGCAATGGTAGCCGGATTGCGAGGGTCGTCTTCGGGTATGTTGGCTTCCACCTTGCCCACGAGGTCGGCTCCAACGTCGGCTGCCTTGGTGTAGATGCCGCCGCCCACACGTGCAAAGAGCGCCTGTGTGGAGGCTCCCATACCGAAGGTAAGCATAGTGGTGGTGATGGTGACGAGGGCGGTCGACTCGCCTTCGTACACCGCATTAAGAACAATAAACCAGATGGCTATGTCGAGCAGACCAAGACCTACAACTACCAGGCCCATGACGGCGCCGCTGCGGAAGGCAATCTTCAGACCCTTGTCGAGACCTGTACGTGCTCCGTTGGCGGTACGTGCAGAGGCGTAGGTGGCTGTCTTCATGCCGAAGAATCCTGCCAGTCCGGAGAAGAGTCCGCCGGTGAGGAATGCGAATGGCACCCACGGGTTCTGCACCTTAAGCACGTAAGCCATAAAGGCAAAGATAATGGCTAGCACAACGAAGACAATGGTTACAACCTTGTACTGCTGCTTGAGGTAAGCCATGGCACCCTTGCGTACGTGTGCCGCAATTTCCTTCATTCTGTCGGTGCCTTCCTCCTCTTTCATCATCGAGCGGAAGAAGAACCATGCCATTGCCAAGGCTACAACGCTGGCAATGGGGATTAGCCAAAATACTAATGGGATGTTGTTCATAATGATGTATTAATTAGGTTTATAATAGATTCGATAGGTCGTTGTGATGGAACGATTTTGCAAATATATGAAATAAATTAATACGATGGGGGAAAAACGATAATTAATTTAATAGACCATCCAATTTAATACCCCATGACATGAGTGCCATGGGGTATTATAGTTATAAGACTCTGCGTAAGAAGCATGCCTAAATACTGGGAGTGGGGACGCCCTCGTCCCCGAAACTCTAAATGAATTAGTAAAAGAAGGTCTTATAATAAGAACCACAGATAACTATAGGTTAAATGATAATTATGAAGCCATGAAGATTCGAGCGAGAAAGAATCTTGTTGATAATACAAATGAGAAGGTAAATGAGAAGATAAATGAGAAGATAAATGAGAAGATAAAACTAACGGAGAGGCAAATAAAGGTATTCACTTTTATTATGGATAATCAGCCGGTAAATGCACGTGATATTGCTGATAGACTAAAAATACCATTGGGGTCAGTATATCGTATTATAGGTTTTTTATCTTCTCAAGAATTAGAATTGGTAGAACATATTGGTTCTAATAAAACTGGTGGCTATCAGTTGACAGTAAAGGGAAACTCCTTTAAAAAAAAAGATATAAGCAGAATACTTATATAGATCTTATCCCCAAGAAATCCTAACTGTTTATAGACTTTAACAATTAGGATTTCTTGGGGATTCTTTTATGTTATAAATCCATACAGTGTACAATCCTGTACGTCTGCAATCCCCCTTTGGTTTCTACTTGCAGCAAGTACACACCCTGGCCGATGCCCTGCAGTGAGAGCGAGGCATGGCTCGTGTCGGCTGCAGGCACTTGCTTCAGCAATATGCCGCTAAGGTTGAACAGACGCAGGTGGCGCATGCCATCAGCCGAAACCGACAGCTCGCTGCCCTTGCGGGTGATGCAGAGAGGGGCGCCGGCAGGAGTGGCAGAGCCTATGCCGGTGCTAATCTGCTTGTTGACAGACACGATGTTGCCCTCGCGCTTAAGGCAATAAGTAGGACCTTCGGGCGTTTTCAGCTCCACGTCCTCGCCGTCTATCTGCCCCATAACCATTACCTGATAGGTGTGTGCGTCCTCGAATGGCATGTTGCTCTTGCGCAACCAAGTGCTGAAGAGCGGCACGTCGAAGGATGGATAAACAGTGATGTTGTCGTTGATGCCCTTTATCTGTATCTTCTCGCCCGTCTCAAGGTCTTCGCACAACATGGTGACGAGTCCTTCGTATGTGCGGTCTTCGGTGGTGCGCAGCGAGACGCCGAGCTTGAACAAGGCTCCTTGCGAAACGTCGATATAGCCCGACTCGATCTTGTCGTTAGAGTCGTCGGCAATAAACACCTCCACCTTAGCCATAAGCGGTCGTTCTTGTGCCTCCATCACCTCCATGTAGGCGGCATCCTTATCGTGTATGTTGTTGATGGGGCAGGGTTGGGTCTCGGCCTCGTCGGTTGATGCCTGCAGTCTAACCTCGTATTGTGCCGGGGCAAGACTGGCGGGCAACTGAAGCACTACGGGAATGTTGGCCTCGGTAAAGCCCTCTATCTCAGTGGCATTGTCTGCACGGGTGTCCAATACGATGGCTTTGCTTTCGTCTAACAGCTGCACGCGCAAATAGCAGTCGCGTGGCACTCCGTTGAGGTTCTTCACCGTGAAGATGGCTTGCACCTTGGCACCCTGCTCGGCATTGCCCCGTAGCGTAGGCTGCGCCATCAGCTGGAAGTGGGCATCCTCGTGGCTCTTCTCGGATATGCGTCCGGTGCCGTTGGCGAGTTCAACCTCAATGACAGGAGCCTTCTTCATAGGCAAGAAGTCGTCCCATGTGCCGTCTGCTTTAAGGGCAACACATACGGGTACGAGGCGGTAGTAGCCATCCGCCAAACCAGCCAGACTGGTCTTTATGGGCTGTGCCTGGTTTATAAGATAGTCGCGTTCCATATAGCCGTTGTGGTCGGCGCCATATATGCGCTGTGTCAGTCCGCCGCTTGCATGGTCGTCCGAATAGTCCACTCGCTTGAGGTTGCCCTCCTCATCGTATACGGCAATGCCTATATCGCCCTTGAAGGGATTGCCACGGTTTACAAACGAGTTAAGCTCAATGGTTATCGTTTGCGACGGATTGAAGCTGTTGTCCGTAGCTTCCTTAAGCGCGAGCGAGCCTCCCTCGTTGAACATCAGTTGCGGAGAAGTCTCCAATAGTGCACGGTCTATGTCGGGATAAACGCCGTTGTTGGGGTGTGCAAGGATGGCTGTTATGGCTCGGTTGAAAGCCAATGGTTTGCCTTCAAACTCGCTACCGGTTTGCGACACGTTGAGGTTGGTAAGCGAGTAGTAGGCGTCGCCTTGTCCCTCCCAGCCGAAGTTCATGTGGAAGAGTCCGTTGGCGTCGAATCCGTCTGTCACCCATGCGTGTCCCGAAGCCGCCCCGGCAGGCCGTCCCTCAAGGTATACGGGGCATCCGTTGAGCAACTCTTGACGCAGAATCTCGGCAAAACGGGTTGGGCCTTCTATAGCCTTTGTTACGTATGCGGCGGTATAATCGAAGTGTTTTTGCAGAGCTTGATAGGCAAACAGGCCCTGTGTGCCGCTTGCGTTAGGGGTGTACTGCATGAAGGAGGCAATGCCTACATCGCTCATCAACAGCGCGACGGCATCCTCCTGAGCGGTTGTGGCTTGTACAGGATAGCGATAGTCGGGCAGCATATTGGCCCAATCGTAGTGGGAGAGGGAGAAGTCGGCGCTCTTGGTGGTGTTGTAATAGGTAACGTTATATTCGTTCTTGCCCTGTCCTTGAGCCGGCCATTGGTGGTAGTACATCATCTGCGCCACAGCCGTAGCCACGCATCCGCTGTAGGGATAGCCGGTACGGGCGTTGAACGGGTGCTCCTGTCCCCACTTGCTCTTAAGCAACGGCGACACGGTTTGCTGGTATATGCCAGATTGGTTAGAGGCTTCGACAGATGCCTTGCCCTGCTTAAGCACCTCAAACGTCTGTCGGTAACCCTCCAACAGCATCTTGACACATGGATTGGCGTTGAGCGTGTCGAGCGTTCCCTCAGTGCCGTAAGCCAGCACTTCGCCCATAACGTCGTCGGCAGCTACAACCACGAAGCCCTGTGCATGGGCATCGTTGAATATATAAAAAGGAGAGTTTGTGGGCACGTTGGCATCTGCCTTCTGTGCTTTCGCATTATTGTTACGGGGCAGTGTTATGTATCTCTTGGCGATATCGGTTGCCCGCTTCGGGGTGATGTGCTTGCCGTAAGCCTTTGGCTGTATGGCGACAAATAGCCCCATGAAGATAGACAACACTGTGATGGCGTGTCGAAGCTGACCTTTTTGTTTCATAAATTTGTACTTATGTCTTATTTGTTTGTACTTGTAATTCTTAGAATATCGACTCCTCCGTCTCGGATGTGAACAGCTCCAAGGCTTTCATTCCCATAATGGAGTTGCCCTTTTTGTTGAGTCGTGGACTCCATACGGCTATCGAGTAGCGCGACGGATAAAGGGCAACGATGCCACCGCCCACACCACTCTTGCCCGGCAAACCAACAAGGAAGGCAAAGTCGCCAGCCTCGTCGTAGAATCCGCAGGTCTGCATTATGGCATTTATGCGTTTCACTCTCGATATGGTAAGGTTGACACCGGCATGCGAGAAAGGCTCATTGCTCTTGGCAAAAGCCATGAAAGCGTGCGACAAATCCTCACAACTCATCTCCAAAGAACATATCGTGCAGTAGAACCGCAACACGTCATTGACGTCATTATGCAAGTTGCCGTGGTGCTTAAGCAGATAGGCAATGGAAGCATTGAGGTAGCAGCTGTCAAGCTCCGACTGCATAACCTCCTCCGAGTAGTTGATGTCTTGGTTGCCGGCAATGGTGCGTACAAATTGCAGGAAGAACTCCTTGGGGTTTTCAAGATGCGAAAGCAGCACGTCGGCTGTTACCAATGCGCCTGCATTGATAAACGGATTGCGGGGCTTGCCATGCTCGTACTCCAACTGAACAAGAGAGTTGAATGCCGACCCTGAAGGCTCCTTGCCTATGCGCGTCCACAACTCCTTGCCAAGCAAGCTCAAGGCTATGGCAAGCGAGAACACCTTGGCTATACTCTGTATGGAGAACTTTACAGCCGAATCGCCAAGTCGATAGGTTCTGCCGTCAAGCATATTGAGGCAGATGCCAAACTGGTCGGGATTGACATTAGCCAATGCCGGTATGTAATCGGCCTGCTTGCCATCCTTGGCATATATCTCTATCTCGCGTCTAATCTTTTCTAATAAAGGTTGATAATCCATCGTTTTTGTTTGTTTAGTAGCTAATCTTTGTATGTATATGTGTGCAGAAAATACAAAGATACAGATTTGCTCAATAAATACCCACGATTGTTGCAAATCTTTAACATGTGATAACTGATTTGTAAATCTAAATGAGTCAGGCTATTCTGACTTGATGCGAAACAGCAATCAAATCATCAACTGCGCTATGCTTCTTTCGCTTGAATATATCCGTGAGACTACAACCTATGCAGAATCACTTGTAAAGAACGACCGAAAATAGCCGAGAACGACTGCAAGAACGACCGCAATGACCGCAAAAACGACCGTGAGGATGACTTAAAACGACCGAAAATAGCCGAACAGATTTAT
>USCM01000012.1 GCA_900553155.1 uncultured Prevotella sp.
TTTCTCCACACAAGACGTGCGCGAGATGTTT
The DNA here is from genome assembly GCA_900553155.1 of uncultured Prevotella sp. Taxonomy (GTDB): domain Bacteria; phylum Bacteroidota; class Bacteroidia; order Bacteroidales; family Bacteroidaceae; genus Prevotella. The sequence goes on from USCM01000012.1 coordinate 32, forward strand.
GCCTATTACAAGGCAAACGGCTGTATTCCTGCCGATAGTGATGTTGAGGCGATAATAGCCGATATGAAACCATGGTATGACAACTACTGCTTTGCAGAACAGGCATTGCCGAAAGAGGAAAGAATGTTCAACTGTGATATGGTGCTTTACTATCTTCTTAACTATTTGGATTATGGAAAGGCGCCTGAGCAGATGATAGCCCCAAACACCAAGACCGACTATGGCAAGATGAAAAAGCTGTTGCAGTTTGACCGCTTGGATGGCGAACGCAAGGGGATAATACGCCGTATAGCCGAGGAGGGACAGATAACGTCGCAGCTATACGAGTCGTTCTCGGCATACCAGATACCCAAGGTTGAGGTGTTTCCGAGCTTGTTGTTCTATTATGGTATGCTAACCATCAAGGGCACGCGCGGCTCGAAGCTTGTTCTCGGCATACCCAATAATAATGTACGCAAACAATATTATGGCTATCTTGAGGAGGAGTTTCAGGCTAAGGCGTACGTAGATACCAATCAGCTTACCGATTACTACTATGATATGGCTTATGATGGCAAGTGGCAAGAGGGGCTGCAGTTTATGGCTGATGCCTACCAAAAGGTGTCGTCGGTACGCGATGGCATTGAGTCGGAACGCAACCTGCAAGGCTTCTTTATGGCTTATCTCAACCTCAACGACTACTATATTACGGCACCCGAATTAGAGTTGAACCACGGCTTTTGCGATTTCTTCTTGCTGCCAAACCATACTCATTATGCCAGTAGGCACAGCTATATACTTGAGCTTAAGGTGATATCGAAGAAAGATTATGAGGCTAAGCCAGATGAAGGCAAGCTCTCCAAAGCCGAGGAACAATGGCAAGAGGCAGTGGCGCAGATTCGTCGCTATTGCATTGCCCCAAGGGTTGAGGCTTTGAGGCAGGGCACCACTCTGCATAAGATAATAATGCAGTTTGCTGGCGGAGAGCTAAAGAGGATGGAAGAGGTAGAATAGTACACAACCGCAGATATGTGTTCTTTCTGTCAATCTGTCGCATAATCACCCCTTAACCCTTCTCTTTTCTGTCATTTTGTCGTATGTTTCCCTCGTGGAATATAGTTTGCGTTATCCTTACCGAAAGCCGTCGGCACACCGCATGGTAGCCGATGCTATAATTAACAAAGAAGAAAGGAGAACCAAAATATGACATTCGACAAATTTACAATCAAAGCTCAAGAGGTTGTTCAGGAGGCTGTGAACATTGCACAGCGTAGCGGACAGCAGAGCATAGAGCCAGTGCATATCTTGAAGGGTGTACTGCAGAAAGCCAAGGATGTAGCTACATACATCTTCCAGAAATTAGGTGTCAATGCCAGTCAGATAGATACTGTGGTGGATACCGAGATACAGCGCCTTCCACGTGTACAGGGCGGACAGCCTTATCTCTCCAACGATGCCAATGCGGTGTTGCAGCGTGCACAGGATTTTGCCACCAAGAACGGCGACGAGTTTACAAGCGTTGAGCCTATATTGTTGGCATTGCTGCAGGTCAACTCTACCGCAAGCCGAATCCTTAAGGATGCCGGCATGACAGAGGCAGAGACCGTTAAGGCTATCAACGAGTTGCGCCAAGGACAGAAGGTGCAGTCGCAGTCGGGCGACGAGAACTATCAGAGTCTTGCCAAATATGCCAAGAACCTTGTTGAGGAAGCCCGCCAGGGCAAGCTCGACCCGGTTATTGGTCGTGACGAGGAGATTCGCCGAGTGCTTCAGATATTGTCTCGCCGTACCAAGAACAACCCTATATTGATAGGTGAGCCGGGTACTGGTAAGACCGCTATAGTAGAGGGCTTGGCAGAACGTATCGTAAGAGGCGACGTGCCAGAGAACCTTAAGGACAAGCAACTCTATTCGTTGGATATGGGTGCGCTTGTTGCCGGAGCCAAGTACAAAGGCGAGTTTGAGGAGCGTCTAAAGAGCGTTATCAAGGAAGTAACCAACAGCGACGGCCGCATCATCCTCTTCATCGACGAGATTCATACCCTTGTAGGTGCCGGAGGTGGCGAGGGTGCTATGGATGCAGCCAACATCTTGAAGCCTGCACTTGCCCGTGGCGAACTGAGAAGCATCGGTGCCACAACCCTCAACGAGTATCAGAAGTACTTCGAGAAGGACAAGGCACTTGAGCGTCGATTCCAGACCGTGATGGTAGACGAGCCAGACGAGCTGTCGGCTATATCTATACTTCGTGGTTTGAAGGAACGCTACGAGAACCACCACAAGGTACGTATACAGGACGATGCCTGCATTGCAGCGGTTAAGTTGTCCGAGCGTTACATCTCCGACCGATTCCTCCCGGATAAGGCCATCGACCTTATGGACGAGGCAGCAGCCAAGCTTCGTATGGAGCGCGACTCGGTACCTGAGGAACTCGACGAGATTACACGTAAGCTTAAGCAGCTCGAGATAGAGCGCGAGGCTATCAAACGAGAAAACGATACCGACAAGATAGCTCAACTCGACAAGGACATTGCCGAACTGCGCGACCAGGAAAGCTCCTTCCGTGCTAAGTGGGAGAGCGAGAAGGGTCTTGTCAACAAGATTCAGCAGGACAAGCAGCAGATAGAGCAGCTTAAGTTTGAGGCAGAGCGTGCCGAGCGCGAAGGCAACTACGAGCGTGTGGCTGAAATACGTTATGGCAAGCTTAAGCAGCTGGACGACGATATCAAGAACATACAGAGCCAACTCAAGTCTACCCAGGACGGCAACGCCATGATTCGCGAGGAGGTTACAGCCGACGACATCGCCGAGGTTGTGAGCCGCTGGACCGGCATACCGGTTACACGTATGATGCAGAGCGAACGCGAGAAGTTGCTGCACCTTGAGGAAGAGCTCCACAAGCGTGTCATTGGTCAGGACGAGGCAATCAAGGCTGTGAGCGACGCCGTTCGCCGTTCGCGTGCCGGACTGCAAGACCCTAAGCGTCCTATCGCCTCATTCATATTCCTCGGCACAACTGGTGTAGGTAAGACAGAGCTTGCAAAGGCTTTGGCAGAATACCTCTTCAACGACGAGACGATGATGACACGTATTGATATGAGCGAGTATCAAGAGAAGTTCAGTGTTAGTCGTCTTATCGGTGCGCCTCCAGGATACGTTGGCTACGATGAGGGTGGTCAGCTTACAGAGGCTGTGCGTCGCAAACCCTACTCGGTGGTATTGTTTGACGAGATAGAGAAGGCTCATCCCGATGTCTTCAACATCCTCTTGCAGGTATTGGACGATGGTCGTCTTACCGACAACAAGGGTCGCACCGTAAACTTCAAGAACACTATCATCATCATGACAAGCAACCTTGGCAGTCAGTATATACAGGGTCAGTTTGCCGGTATCACACCGCAGAACCGCGACCACGTGATAAGCGACACCAAGGAGAAGGTAATGGAGATGCTCAAGAAGACCATCCGCCCGGAGTTCCTCAACCGTATCGACGAGACAATAATGTTCTTGCCGCTTACCAAGCCGGAGATAGCACAGGTTGTAAGCTTGCAGATGAACGCCGTTAAGAAGATGCTTGAGCCTCAGGGATTCACGCTGAACGTAACCCCTGCCGCCATCGACTTCCTTGCCGACGAGGGCTTCGACCCCGAGTTTGGCGCACGTCCGGTAAAGCGTGCCATACAGCGTTGTGTGCTTAACGACCTCTCAAAGAAGATTCTTTCGGACGAGGTTAAGCGCGAGCAGCCTATCACTATCGATGCCGATAAGGACGGACTGATATTTAAGAACTAAATAGGTACATATTATTGGGGTGTTCGTATCATTACGGACACCCTTTTGTTGTTACTTTGGTATTAGAGCGATATAAACCGCAATTTGTGCCGCTCCAAATGTTGCGCCTATCTCTTTTATATGCAATAAAATATTAAAAACAATCAACCTTTCAGAATTATTTAGTAAATTTGCACGTGTATTGTCTTAAAGTGCCTGCTTAAGTGGGCTTGAAGGCAATGCAAAAGGCAAAGAAAACAAAATAAAAATAGAAAGATATACTAATATGAACGTTTTAGAACTAAGCGAACAAGAGATTGTAAGAAGACAGAGTCTTCAGGAGCTGCGCAATATGGGTATCGACCCGTATCCAGCAGCCGAGTTCCCAACCAACGCCTTCTCGGAGGACATCAAGAAGGAGTTTAAGGACGAAGACGAGAAACGCGAGGTAGTTATCGCTGGCCGTATGATGGGCCGCCGCGTAATGGGTAAGGCGAGCTTCGTGGAACTTCAGGACTCAAAGGGCCGCATCCAGGTGTATGTAACACGTGATGATATCTGCCCGGGCGAGGATAAAACTCTCTATACCACTGTGTTCAAGCGTTTGCTCGACATCGGCGACTTTATCGGAATCAAGGGATATGTGTTCCGCACACAGACTGGCGAAATATCAGTACACGCCCAGTCGCTCACCCTGCTGTCAAAGAGCTTGAAGCCGCTGCCTATCGTTAAGTATAAGGACGGTGTGGCTTACGACAAGTTTGACGATCCAGAGTTGCGTTTCCGTCAGCGTTATGTAGACCTCGTAGTGAACGACGGCGTTAAGGACACCTTCCTCCAGCGTGCTACCGTAGTGCGCACACTGCGCCGTGTGCTCGACGAGGCTGGCTATACCGAGGTAGAGACACCTACACTGCAGTCGATTGCTGGTGGTGCTTCGGCTCGTCCGTTCATCACCCACTTCAACGCTCTCGACCAGGATATGTATATGCGTATCGCTACAGAGCTTTACCTCAAGCGTCTTATCGTAGGCGGTTTCGAAGGTGTGTACGAGATTGGCAAGAACTTCCGCAACGAGGGTATGGACCGCAACCACAACCCCGAGTTCACCTGCATGGAGCTTTATGTACAGTATAAGGACTACAACTGGATGATGTCGTTCACCGAGAAGTTGCTCGAGACCATTTGTATCGCCGTAAACGGCAAGCCAGAGCGCGAGATCGACGGCAACATCGTTAGCTTCAAGGCGCCTTACCGCCGTCTGCCTATCCTTGACGCTATCAAGGAGAAGACAGGCTTCGACTGCAACGGCAAGACCGAGGAAGAGATTCGCGCCTTCTGCCTCGAGAAGGGCATGGACGTAGACGAAACAATGGGCAAGGGCAAGCTTATCGACGAACTCTTCGGCGAGTTCTGCGAGGGCACATTCATCCAGCCTACATTCATCACCGACTATCCTGTAGAGATGTCGCCTCTTACAAAGATGCACCGCTCAAAGCCGGGCTTGACAGAGCGTTTCGAGCTGATGGTCAACGGCAAGGAGCTTGCCAACGCCTACTCGGAGCTTAACGACCCTATTGATCAGGAAGAGCGTTTCATCGACCAGATGAAGCTTGCCGACAAGGGCGACGACGAGGCTATGATTATCGATCAAGACTTCCTCCGTGCTCTACAGTATGGTATGCCTCCTACATCAGGTATCGGCATCGGCATCGACCGTCTCGTTATGCTTATGACAGGCAAGACATACATCCAGGAGGTATTGTTCTTCCCGCAGATGAAGCCGGAGAAGAAGATGCCGCAGAGCACTGTCAAGGAGTGGGGCGAGCTTGGCGTACCCGAAAACTGGGTATACGTTCTGCGTAAGGCAGGCTTCAACCTCATTGCCGACATACGCGACCAAAAGGCTCAGGGCTTGCAGCAGAAGATTGGCGAAATCAACAAGAAGTACAAGCTTGGTTACGACAAGCCATCGGTAGACGATATCCAGAAGTGGATAGACGGCGCCGCTACAGCAGAAACTGCTGAATAATAGATATACCCATAGGGGGAGTGCCGTACAAACGGCACCTCCTCTTTAGTCTTAAATTTGAAAGACAATAAGACAAATGTATAATATCGGGAAAATAGCAATCATTGGTGGAGGTAGTTGGGCTACAGCTATTGCCAAGATTGTGGTAGGACATACCCACCACATAGGGTGGTATATGCGCCGTGACGACAGTATAGAGGAGTTTAAGCGCATTAGCCATAACCCGAATTATCTCACGAGTGTACACTTCAACACTGATGAGATATTCTTCTCGAGCGACATCAACCGCATCGTTGAGGCTTACGACACCTTGGTGTTCGTGGTGCCGTCGCCTTACTTGAAGAATCACCTCAAGAAACTTAAGACCCGTCTGCGCGACAAGTTCATCGTCACAGCTATCAAGGGTCTCGTGCCCGATGATAATATCGCTTGCTCCGAGTTCTTCCATGAGGTGTACGATGTGCCCGACGAGAACCTTGCCTGCATCGGCGGTCCGTCGCATGCAGAGGAGGTGGCACTCGAACGTCTGTCCTACCTCACCGTAGGATGTGCCGACCAAGAGAAGGCACAGGCTTTCTGCGAAGTACTCGACTCAGAATTTATCAAGACGAAAACCTCGTCCGACGTTATTGGTATCGAATACTCTTCGGTGCTTAAGAACGTATATGCCATTGCCTCAGGCATTTGCAGCGGACTGAAATATGGCGACAACTTCCAGGCTGTGCTCATATCAAATGCAGTGCAGGAGATGTCGCGATTCCTTACAGCCATCAATCCAATAGATCGCAGTGTATACGATTCTGTGTATCTTGGCGACCTGCTCGTTACCGGCTACTCCAAGTTCTCACGCAACCGCACCTTCGGTACAATGATAGGTAAGGGCTACAGCGTGAAGAGCGCTCAGATAGAGATGGAGATGATAGCCGAGGGCTTCTTCGGAACCAAGTGTATGAAGGAGAAGAACCGACACCACCACGTTAATATGCCAATCCTCGACGCTGTATATAATATATTGTACGAGCGTATAAGTCCGCAGATTGAGATAAAGCTGCTCACCGACTCGTTCAGGTAAATAAATGTATGGACTATGGGACAGAGAGACGAAAAGGACAAAGTGAAATCGCGCAAGGAAAAACTTGCAAGCTATTTCTATGACTTGTCGAAATTGATATTTACTGGCTTGGTGTTAGGAGGAATAGTCCCCGTCTTTACTGATGGAACATATACTCCTAAGTTATGGATATTAATTGCTGGAAGTATTGCTACATATCTCACAGCATTTTTTGCAAATAGAATTTTAAAGTATTAGCATAATGGAAGCATTAGGATTAATTTTCACAATAGTAATATTGGTAGTAGGAAGTCTTCTTGCTTGGACTTATACCAAGTCTGGAAAAGAGTGGCTGAAAAACTTGTAATTATATGGAAGCTTTAGCTCTTATATTTACTTTAGGCATCGTCATTGTCGGCAGTTTCCTTGCCTGGACCTACACAAAGAAGGGTGAGGAGTGGCTGAAAAACCTATAAACAAATAAACTAAAATATAACCATTAAAAAAAAGATAAGACATGAAAAGTATCAGCTTAGACATTACAAAGGCTGCCCAGTTCCTCTCAGAGGGCGCAGTCAAGGCTTATGAACCCCAGGTAAAGGCCGCTCAGGAGGCTCTTGAGAATGGCACATGCCCGGGCAACGACTTCCTCGGATGGCTCCACTTGCCATCTTCTATCACTCCCGAGTTCATCGCCGAGCTCCAGAGCGTAGCCAACACTCTGCGTGAGAAGTGCGAGGTTGTGGTTGTTGCAGGTATCGGCGGCAGCTATCTCGGCGCACGTGCCGTGATTGAGGCTCTTGGCAATTCATTTGCTTGGCTCGTTCAGGACAAGAAGAACCCGACAGTAGTGTTCGCTGGTAACAACATCGGCGAGGATTACCTCGCTGAGCTTACAACATACCTCAAGGACAAGAAGTTCGGTGTAATCAACATCTCTAAGTCGGGCACAACTACCGAGACTGCTCTCACTTTCCGTCTGCTCAAGAAGCAGTGCGAGGACCAGCGCGGTAAGGAAGAGGCCAAGGACGTTATCGTTGCCATCACCGACGCTCACAAGGGTGCAGCTCGTGCAGCCGCAACAAAGGAAGGCTACAAGACATTCGTTATTCCTGACAATGTAGGTGGCCGTTTCTCAGTGCTCACACCGGTTGGTTTGCTGCCTATCGCTGTTGCAGGCTTCGACATCACAGCCCTCGTTAATGGTGCTGCCGATATGGAGAAGGCTACAGGCAAGGACGTTCCGTTCGACGAGAACCCTGCCGCTATCTACGCTGCCGTTCGCAACGCTCTCTATGCAGAGGCTGGCAAGAAGATCGAGATCCTTGTAAACTATCAGCCTAAGCTCCACTTCATGAGCGAGTGGTGGAAGCAGCTCTACGGCGAGTCAGAGGGTAAGGACGGCAAGGGTATCTTCCCTGCATCTTGCGACTTTACTACCGACCTCCACTCTATGGGTCAGTGGATTCAGGAAGGCGAGCGCACTATCTTCGAGACAGTTATCAGCATCGAGACACCTGAGAAGACAGTGTTCTTCCCACACGACGACGAGAACCTTGACGGCCTTAACTTCCTCGAGGGCAAGCGCGTTGACGAGGTGAACAAGATGGCAGAGCTTGGCACACGTCTGGCTCACGTTGACGGTGGTGTTCCTAACATCCGCCTCTCTGTTCCTCAGCTCAACGAGTACTACCTCGGTCAGATTATCTACTTCTTCGAGATTGCTTGCGGCATCAGCGGCAACATCCTCAGCGTCAACCCATTCAACCAGCCGGGTGTTGAGGCATACAAGAAGAATATGTTTGCCCTGCTCAACAAGCCTGGTTATGAGGCTGAGAGTGAGGCTATCCAGAAGCGTTTGGCTGACGAGAAGTAAAACCCCAATAACACGCTAACACGTGTATCGATACTAATGAAAAACGGACTGCAATGGAAAGCGCAGTCCGTTTTTTATTAAATAAATTAAAGCCTCACCCCCGGGAGGGCTGCATTTTGAGATAATATATGATAAAAGATTTGATTTCAGCCTACAAGCAGCAGCACGGCTATGCCAAGTTTGCGCCCCGTTGCGTGCTTTTCGACATGGACGGCGTGCTGTACAACTCTATGCCCAACCATGCCGTGGCATGGCAGGAGGCGATGAAGCAGTTTGACATCCACTTCACCGCTGCCGACTCGTACGCTACAGAGGGAGCGCGAGGTGTAGACACCATACGCAAGTATGTACTTCAACAGAAAGGTAAAGAGATAACCCCAGAGGAGGCACAACGTATGTACGATGTCAAGACCGACATCTTCCACCACATGCCTGTTGCCAAGATTTTCCCTGGTGTGATAGAGATAATGCAGAAGATAAAGGCAGCAGGTATGACTATCGGTGTTGTTACCGGTAGCGGACAGCGCCCGCTTATAAAGCGTTTGCTTACCGACTTCGACGGATTCCTAACCGAAGACCATATCGTTACAGCCTACGACGTGGAGCGTGGCAAACCCAACCCCGACCCTTATCTTATGGGATTGCTCAAAACTGGCAACTACGAGCCGTGGCAGGGTATAGTGGTGGAGAATGCTCCGCTTGGTGTTAGGGCCGGTTCGGCAGCCGGATGCTTCACTATAGGTGTAAACAGCGGTCCGCTTCCCGATGCTGCCCTTGCCGACAATGGTGCCGATATTGTGTTGGGCAAGATGACGGAGCTATGCGATATGTGGGGAGATATATTGGAAGCTGTAGATTAGTTTAGGACAATCCCCAACCTATCTGTCTAATATAGAGTTTTTATTTTTTATCCTCTCATTCTCTCACTTTTTAGTGTGCTTATCGCTGTAAGGCGTTGAGTGATAGAGGTATACGGGAGTGTTAGGTGGCGTTGGAGGATGCCGACCTGTCACTGATCTGTCACTAAAGCCTCACACCCAGGAGGGTGTTGTGATGGGTCTGTGTTAAGTCAGTGTTAGGTGCGCCTGCTGATACGCCACCTAACACTGTTGACAACATGTTGATATACAAATGGTTATAGGTGCGGGTGTTCTGAAATAGTGACAGGTTGAGAGGTTGTAAAAAATAAACATTTACATAGGAGGTACGACGTGTTGTAGCACGCAAGGATGACGACCTTCCAACTAAGGCTTCCTGACCACCCAACTAAGGCTTCCTGACCGACCAATTAAGCCTTAATGACCGACCAATTAAGCCTTAGTTACAATCCAACCAAGCCTTAATTGCACGCGCCAAAAATTAGCTCTGTCGACGCACCAAGCGCCAACAGAGCCGAAATAAAAATCTAAACTATCATATATTCATATCCGAAACATATTAATTAAAACCGCCCTTTCTTTCTTGCCATTCTGCCATTCATACGTTTCTTGGCAGCCAGGCGGTTGCGCATCTGCTTCTCAATCTCGTACACACGCTGTATCTGTCGCTGTGTAAGGAAGGTAGAGTAGCGCTTGTAGTATTTCTGTCGAAGGTCCAGAATCTTTTGGCTGCGCTCAAAGTCTTGTTTGTTTTGGGTTTCTGCTTGAGCATCAGTCATCTCTGTACGTTGTTTTTTGCCCACTTTTGGTCCGATAGCCCACAACTCCTTCATATAGTTGCAGTACTCGTTGCTGAATTTGGCGCTTGTCTCATTGTCGAGAGTCAGTTGCTCGCAGATATGTTGAGCCTGGGTTTGGGCAAGTTGTTCGCGTGTCATACGCTGACGTTCGGTTTTCTGCACACTCGTTTTGGTGGTCTGCGCATTTACGAGTGTAGACGAGACAGTCATCATACACATAACCATAATCAATCTTAATACTAACTTTTTCATAATTCTATAAACTTTTAAAACAACTATTATTTAGTTCAAACTTGTAAAGACATCGTCTTGGTAGATGCTTATAAGCGCAGCTTGGTCGTTCTCGTTAAGGTTGCCGAAAGCCTTTTCCACAGCCGCCATATTATACTTCTCGTTGTTGGCATCGTCGTTGTTCTTGTCTATCTTGGAGCCAATGCCGAAGAGAAGCAGCAGTGATGCGGCAGCCGACAGGATGGACATGACGATTATGCGGTTACGCCTGTGCTTGCTCTTGTTAGGCAACGAAGCCTTGACCTCCTTCTCCAACTTGTCGAAGAAGTTGTCGGGAGTAGAGTAGGGCATCCGTTTGCCTATCTGGTTGAAGTCGAATTTCTTATCCATTGTATCCATATTTTTATATTTTGTTGTTCATATATGTTTCTATTTTCTGCTTTGCCATGTGGTAGTTGGCTCTTGCGCTTGTCGGTGTCGACTGCGTTATCTCGGCTATCTCCTCGTAGTCAAGCTCGTCGTAGTAGCGCAGGTTGAATGTAGCCTGTTGCTTAGGCGGCAGCGAGTGGATAGCTTGCTGAAACTTTACGGCTATTGCGTCATCGAAGTCAACGTAGTTGTCTGCCTCAATATTGCCTATAACCTTAGCCGGAGCCGTGTCGATAGGGTAAGTGTCCGAGCGTCTGGAGTTGATCAGTCGCAGCGCCTCGTTGGTGGCAATGCGGTACACCCACGACGTAAGGCTACATTCGGCTCTAAACTTTTCTACCGAGCGCAACACCCTTACAAATACCTCCTGCGTAACGTCTTCGGCATCGTCGTGGCTCACTACCAGTCGGCGCACGTGCCAATATACGGGTTCGCGATAGCGTTGCATGAACATGCCGAACCCACGTTGTATGTCAGTCTTCAGGGCGTGGAGTATCTCTTTGTCTGTCGTTTTACTGTTCATTGTTACTTATTGTATCGTTATCGTTATCGGCTTTTCTTGCGCCGTTCTGTATATTTGACCTTGCCAATGGTCAAAAGTAAAATTCAATGCCTAAAAAATTTTTAGTAGTAGGCAAATGTAATAAAAACAATTAATCCACGTTAGTATAATAAACAATGACTGCAAACTTATAAATTGCCTATGAAACATTTTACCCCTCAAGACATCAAGCCGTCCGAAACGACGCTTAACATTATCCGTCAGATAGCCTACACCTATCGTGTTGCAAAAACTGCCGGAGCCAAAGGCAATGTGTATTGTCTTAATTGAAGCAACAACCAAGAAGAAACAACAACAATAACATAAAAGAATTACATATAGAAATGGAAACTCTTATTTCACCCTCGTTGCTATCAGCCGACTTCCTTAACTTGAGGAAGGACATCGAAATGATAAACAACAGCGAGGCCGACTGGTTGCACCTCGATATTATGGACGGCGTCTTTGTGCCAAACATATCCTTTGGTTTCCCCGTTATCAACGCGTTGGCAAAGGAGTGCAAGAAGCCGCTCGACGTGCATCTTATGATTGTACATCCCGAAAACTATATAAAGCAGGTGGCTGCCACTGGCGCCATGATGATGAACGTGCACTATGAGGCGTGCGTGCATCTGCACCGCACCATCCAGGAGATACACGCCGCCGGCATGAAGGCAGGTGTTACGCTCAACCCCTCTACACCGGTGTCGATGCTTGCCGACATCATCTGCGATGTCGACATGGTTCTCCTTATGAGCGTAAACCCAGGTTTCGGCGGACAGAAGTTCATTCCCCACTCGGTGGAGAAGACACGCCAGTTGCGCCAGCTTATCGACAGCACAGGCAGCCATGCCCTTATACAGATAGACGGAGGCGTGAACGGCGAGACAGCCAAGCAGCTTGTGGAGGCAGGAGCCGACGTGCTTGTAAGCGGCAACTACGTGTTCAAGGCCGACGACCCTATTGCCACCATTCATGAATTGAAGACAATAAAGAGATAGCTTTCAAAACTTATGCATACAAGAGAAGAAAAACTTAAGGCTTTCGGTAGACTGTTGGACGTACTCGACGAACTGCGCGAGAAGTGTCCATGGGACCGCAAGCAAACCAACGAATCGTTGCGCCCCAACACCATAGAAGAAACCTTTGAGTTGTGCGACGCACTGATAAAGAACGACGAGCCAAACATCTGCAAGGAGCTTGGCGACGTGCTTCTGCACGTGTGCTTCTATGCCAAGATAGGTCAGGAGAAGGAGCAGTTCGACATAGCCGACGTGTGCAACAAGCTCGTTGACAAGCTCATCTTCCGCCATCCGCACATCTATCACCCGTCACAGGTGGGTGCCCCGGAACCCAAGCCGCTGCCCTATGGCGAGAAGCCGGACGAGCAGGACACCTCAGAGGAGGTTAAGACAGCCCAGCAGGTGATAGAAAACTGGGAGCAGATAAAGCTGCGCGAGAAGGACGGCAACAAGCGTGTGCTGTCCGGAGTGCCCGACGCTCTGCCCTCACTGATAAAGGCTTACCGCATACAGGAAAAGGCACGCAACGTAGGATTCGACTGGGAAGACAAGGGCGACGTATGGGGCAAGGTGCGCGAGGAACTGTCCGAGCTGGAGGCTGAAATACGCAAGGAGGACAAGGAGCGCTCTACCGAAGAGTTTGGCGACTTCCTCTTCTCCCTCATCAATGCCGCGCGTCTGTACAAGATTAATCCCGACACGGCGCTTGACAAGACCAACGCCAAGTTCATCCGACGCTTCAACTACATCGAGGAGCACTCTATCCGCATAGGCAAACCGCTTAAGGATATGACCCTCGGCGAGATGGACGCCCTCTGGAACGAGGCTAAGGCGCAGGAAAAGAAGTAACATTTAAAAATCAAGACCAATATGAAACACGTTGTATTTCTTGTTGCATCCATTATGCTCCTGGCATTAGTGGGATGCAATGCCAAGAAGGAGAAGCCACAGCCAGTGGCAGAGGTAAACGACGAGATAGCCGACTCTACCGTATACGGAGTGTGCGGCGACGGCACCTCCATGCACTCGCTGCAGCTCGTAACCGATGCTGGCGACACCCTTACATATACCATCCTCGACAGCGAAGCCGACTTGGACGGCGAGGTTTCGGGCGGCATTGTGTCGAATGTGGAAGGCGGACTTATGGCTGGCGACAAGGTGGCAGTAACCGGACTGAAGGTTGACGGCGAGCTGATAGCCAATCGTGTAATCAACGTTACGTCGCTCCTCGGCCATTGGACCAGCCTTGACAAGAACTTCGAGATAGAGGAGGGCGGCACCGTACGCTCGAGCCTCAAGGCCGAAACCAACCCCTGGACATCGTGGAAGATACTCAACGGACAGTTGTTGCTGAACCGCGACACCTTCGACATAACATCTCTCGGAGCCGACTCGCTGTACATCGAGAACCAGAAAGGTATATACACGTTTAAGCGTCATAAGTAGATGGAGCCATTCAAGATACACATTCTCGGGTGTGGCTCGGCTCTCCCGACACTAAGGCACAATCCCTCGGCACAGGTGGTGGAGCTTCGTGGCAAGCAGTTTATGATTGACTGCGGCGAGGGAACGCAGACGCAGATGCGCCGACAGCGCATCGGGTTCAACAAGGTTGTGGCTATATTCATCAGTCATATACACGGCGACCACTGCTTCGGGCTTATCGGCATGCTCTCGTCCTTCGGTTTGTTGGGCAGAACGATGCCCCTTGCCATATATGCGCCAAAGGAGTTTAAGCCGGTGCTCGACATGATGCTCAAGACCTTCTGCTACGACTTCGACTACGAGATACAGTTTCATGCCGTCGACACCACCAAGCAGCAGGTCATCTACGAGGACCGCAGCCTTACGGTAGAGTCTATTCCGCTTAAGCACCGTCTGCCCACTTGCGGCTTCCTCTTCCGCGAGAAGCCCACGTTGCCGCATATCCGCCGCGACATGATCGACTTCTACCGTATACCCGTATCGCAGATAAACAACATCAAAAACGGTGCTTCGTGGACCGACGAGGAGGGTAGGTTGATACCCAACGAGCGCCTTACGATGCCAGCCGACAAGCCCCGCAGCTATGCCTATTGCAGCGACACAAGCTATCTGCCTGCCTTGCACGAGCGTATAGCCGGCGTAAGCTGTCTGTACCACGAGTCGACATACACCACCGCCGACGCCGACCGTGCCGAGATGTACTTCCACAGCACGGCTGCACAGGCTGCACAAGTGGCGCGCGACGCCAATGCAGGACGCTTGCTCTTAGGTCATTACAGCTCCAAGTACGACGACGAGCAGCAGTTGCTTAAGGAGGCGCAGGAGGTGTTTGCCCAGTCGCAGCTTACCAACGAGGGTATGACCATCGACTTGAAGTAACGCTGTTTAATAAGGTGCTATCGGCTGCAAATGCTAAATATTGTTAAGTAATTGCAGTCGGTAGCATATCCTTAAAACAACTTGTCGATATTTTGTATATCTTTGCAGAGTATAGATGTAAAGTATAAGTGCAACTAATCTGAATTATATGGTAAAATATATACTCTCCTTTTTCCTTTTTGCTGCCTTTGTGGCAATAATGCCGCAAAAAGTGTCGGCAAGCCGTATGGCTGAGATAGAGCTAATCGACAATAACGACTTCAACAAGGTTGTCATCGCCCTTAATGGCTCTAATTTGCGCGTTACGGGTGCCGAGGGTATGACGTTGTGCATATACAACATAGCCGGCGGACAGCCTGTGGTGAAGGTAAAGATAGACAGTGCCGACAAAACCTACGACCTCGCCCTGTCCAAGGGTGTGTACATTGTACAGGTAGGCAATAAGGCTACAAGAAAGATTGTTATCAAGTAAGAGACACAGTAGTCAATTCCGAATACTGCAAAAGTGAACATTCAAAAGATTATTATATTGTTTCTTCTCCTGGCAAGCATCTTTACTTCGTGTCAAGAGAAGAAAAAGCATATACCTATAACCCTCGAATCGTTTGCCGATATGGCAGACCCAGCCTATCATGTTGACGCCGACCTGCTAAGCGAAGGTTTGCGCCATGAGGTTATGGCAGATACCGACCG
>USCM01000013.1 GCA_900553155.1 uncultured Prevotella sp.
AAGTGAAAAATTAAAAGGAAAAAGGGAAAAATCCATATCCCTTACAGCCGTGTTTGTACTACAGGACAACGATGAGGCTGGCTATTTCTATCACGACCTTACGCAGATTTTGGGTACCGACAACGTGCTGTTCTATCCCTCTTCGTACCGCCGTGCCGTTAAGTACGGACAGCGCGATGCCGCCAACGAGATTCTGCGCACTGAGACATTGAGCCGACTTGCAGCCCAATCGGACAGCTATATGTATGTGGTTACGTGTCCGGAGGCACTGAGCGAGCTTGTTGTGTCGAAGCGCCGACTGGACGAACGCACTATAAATATAGCTGTTGGAGATATTGTGAACCTTGCCGACTTGGGCAGAAAGCTGCGCGATTTTGGCTTTGCTGAGGTTGATTATGTATACGAGCCGGGTCAGTTTGCAATGCGAGGCTGCATTGTCGACGTCTATTCCTACTCGTCCGAACTGCCCTTCCGCATCGACTTCTTTGGCGACGAGGTAGACACCATACGCACATTCGAGGTTGCCGACCAGCTCTCTAAGGAGTCGCGGCAGTCGGTGGCTATCGTCCCCGAGTTGGCTCAGATAGTAGAGGATAAGCAGCCCTTCACCTCCATGCTGCCCGACGATGCCGTGCTTGTGGTAAAAGACCGCCTCTATCTGTGCTCAACAATAGAGCAGATATACAACGACGGCTTCTCGCATCAGGCTCTAACCGAGCGTCTTGAGGGTGCAACCGAGATGGAGCAACAGCAGATAGTGCGCGATATGCGTAAGGAGAACAACCTTGTTTCGGGTGTGCGTTTCCGCGAGGAGATGTGCAAGTTTCGCATTGTCGAGTTTGGAGCGCAGCCTACCGGCACCCCACAGGCAACCATTGCCTTTAATATCTCGCCGCAGCCATTGTTTCACAAGAACTTCGAGCTGCTTGCCCAGTCGCTTGAAGACTATCTGCTTCGGGGCTACAAGCTGTACATCCTTGCCGACAGCGAGAAGCAGACACGCCGCTTGAAGGAGATATTCCAGAGCGACGAGCTTAAGCAGATGCGCAATATACACAGCGGAAAGTCGGCCAACTCGGAAGCCCTTTCGGTTGCCGACAACATCTGCTTCACCCCTGTCGACCGCACTATTCATGAGGGATTTGCCGACAACGACTTGCGCCTGTGCTTCTTCACCGACCATCAGATATTCGACCGATTCCATAAATACAACCTCAAGAGCGACTCTGCCCGTACCGGCAAGATGGCTCTAACGATGAAGGAGCTACAGGAAATGGAACCCGGCGACTTCATTGTGCACGTCGATTTCGGCATAGGCAAGTTTGGCGGACTGGTGCGTGTGCCTGTGGGCGACAGCTATCAGGAGGCAATACGCATCTACTATCAGCGTGGCGACATTGTAGACGTGTCCATCCACTCGCTCTACAAGATTTCGAAGTACCGCCGTTCGGACACCGGCGAGCCGCCCCGACTAAGCACCCTTGGCACCGGAGCATGGGACCGACTGAAGGAACGCACCAAGAAGCGCATCAAGGATATAGCCCGCGACCTTATAAAGCTCTATGCCAAGCGGCGTCATGAGAAAGGCTTTGCCTTCTCTGCCGACTCGTATATGCAGCACGAGTTGGAGGCTTCGTTCCTCTACGAGGACACCCCCGACCAGTCGAAGGCTACGCATGACGTAAAGGCAGATATGGAGTCGGTGCGTCCTATGGACCGCCTTGTGTGTGGCGATGTAGGCTTTGGCAAGACCGAGGTGGCTATACGAGCCGCCTTCAAAGCCGCCGTTGACGGCAAGCAGGTGGCAGTGCTCGTGCCTACAACGGTGCTCGCCTTCCAGCATTACAAGACATTCCAGGACCGACTGAAGGATATGCCCGTACGCATCGACTACCTGTCGCGTGCCCGTACAGCCAAGCAGACACGCCAGGTGCTTGACGACCTAAAGGAGGGAAAGATAGATATACTTATAGGTACGCACAAGCTGATAGGCAAGACGGTTGAGTGGCACGACCTCGGACTGCTCATTATCGACGAGGAGCAGAAGTTTGGCGTGGCTACCAAGGAGAAGCTGCGCAAGCTTAAGAGCAATGTCGACACCCTCACAATGTCTGCCACACCTATACCCCGCACCCTGCAGTTCTCGCTTATGGGTGCCCGCGATATGAGCATCATACGCACACCGCCACCTAACCGATACCCCGTGCAGACCGAACTGGGTGTCTATGGCCACGAGATAATAGCCGATGCCATCAACTTCGAGATGTCGCGCAATGGTCAGGTATACTTCGTAAACGACCGCATAAGCAACCTTCCAGAGATAGCTGCGCTCATACACAAGTACGTACCCGACGCACGTGTGGCGATAGGGCATGGGCAGATGAACCCCGAGGAGCTTGAAAACATCCTCATCGGCTTTATGAACTACGACTACGACGTGCTCTTATCCACATCTATTGTGGAGAACGGCATCGACATATCCAATGCCAATACCATAATCATCAACGATGCACACCGCTTCGGACTGTCCGACCTCCACCAGATGCGAGGCCGTGTGGGACGCTCCAACCGCAAGGCTTTCTGCTACCTGTTGGCACCGCCAAAGTCGGTTCTTACCCCCGAGGCACGTCGCCGACTTGAGGCTTTGGAGAATTTCTCCGAGCTTGGCAGCGGATTCAACCTTGCCATGCAAGACCTCGACATACGTGGTGCGGGCAATTTGCTTGGTGCCGAGCAAAGCGGATTTATGGAAGATCTGGGCTACGAGACATATCAGAAGATACTTAACCAGGCTGTAACCGAGCTTAAGAACGACGAGTTCCAGGACATCTATGCCGAGGAGATAGCACAGGGCAAGGATATTTCGGGCGACGAGTTTGTGGAAGACTGTGCCGTGGAGAGCGACCTTGAGATGTACTTCCCCGAGACCTATGTGCCCGGTTCGTCGGAGCGAATGTTGCTCTACCGCGAGCTCGACAACATAGAGGACGATGCCCAGCTCGACGCCTACCGCCAGCGTCTTGTCGACCGCTTTGGCAAGATGCCGCACGAGGGCGAGGAACTGTTGCAGGTAGTGCCGCTTCGACGCCTTGGCAAACGCCTTGGCTGCGAGAAGATAATACTTAAGTTGGGTCGTATGCAGATGCAGTTTGTGTCCAATCCAGAGTCGGCATATTACAAGAGTCAGGCCTTCGGCAAAGCCCTCAACTACATAGCCACGCACACCAGACGCTGCACCCTTAAGGAGGTAAAGGGCAAGCGCTCAATGGTGGTAATGGGCATACCCACCGTGGGCGATGCCGTGGAGGTGTTGAAGGAGATGTCCGAATGAAAAATAGGGTAGACGTTTGGTAGTTTGACATAATTTCCTTACCTTTGCCAACTCATTTTTGAAAAACTCCCCCGTAATTATTAAATAGTAAGTAAAAAGTAATAAAAGCACACCACTCGCACCTGTCGTTAGGGGGAGGGCATGGTAGGGTGGGGCTTTAGACAACAGCAATTATGCAAGGACAAAGATTCAAGGCTTGTCAGCAGGCTCTGCACTTCAAGCACTTCACACGTCGAGGCTACGCTCTCTTTAGCTGCATCGGCCGTGAGGTTCTTATCTGCACTCTCAGCGTAGCAACATTGACCTACGCAAAGGCAGAGGGTATGAGCACAAAGCCAGCTACAGCGACAGCCCTGACCGACTCTTTGGGACGTGGCGAGGTGCGCCTCGACGAGGTAACCGTTACCTCATCGCGTGCTCCGCTTACAGCTCTGCAGTCGGCAAAGATCGTGTCTGTCATCTCACGCGACGACATTCAGCGTGCGGAGGCAGCGAGTGTAAACGACCTCTTAAAGTTAGCCACGGGCGTAGATGTCCGTCAGCGCGGTGGCTTTGGTGTACAGACGGACATCAGCATCAACGGCGGAACGTTCGACCAGATTACCATTCTATTGAATGGCGTCAACATTTCGAGTCCACAGACTGGTCATAACGCAGCCGATTTCCCAGTTTCGCTTTCCGACATTGAGCGCATCGAGGTTCTCGAGGGTGCTTCGGCACGTGTGTTCGGTTCGTCGGCTTTCAACGGCGCCATCAACATCGTGACGCGCTCGGACAGCAGCTCCAACCTGCGCCTATCGGCTGAGGGAGGTTCGTTTGGTACCTTTGGGGGCGACTTTGGGCTTACGCTCAAGACCAACGCTCTGAGCCAGAAGCTAAGTGGCGGCTATACACAGAGCGACGGAGGAACAAAGAATTCAGACTTTAAGCGTCGTCGTGCCTACTATATGGGCAACTACACATCGCGCTATGTCGACCTTATGTGGCAGGGAGGCGTATCGTCGCAAGACTATGGCGCATCCACTTTCTACAGCGCAAAGTTTAATAATCAGTGGGAGGCAACACGCCGTATCATTGCCTCGGCACAAGCCGATATCAAGCCGTTGGGCAACGACAACCTTGTGTTTACACCGCAACTGTATTGGCACCGCGACGTCGACCACTATCAGCTTACACGTGGCAAGGAAGGTGCAAGCAACGGCGAGAACTATCATCGTATGGATGTCTACGGAGCATCGCTCAACGCTCATGCCACATGGCTGCTCGGAAAGACAGCCCTTGGCTTCGACCTTCGCAAGGAGCACATCATGAGTACGGCTTATGGCGACTTGCTGCCGGAGGACGAGTGGGCTGACATTCACGGCACCGACCGCCGCTACGACCATCGTGGCGACCGCACAAACACCAGTCTGTTTGTCGAGCATAACGTCATACTTGGCGGCTTTACGCTGTCGGCAGGTATGCTTGCCAACCGCAATACAGCCCTTGATGGCGACTTCCGCTTCTATCCCGGTGTAGACATAAGCTATCGACCTAACGATATGTGGAAGTTTTATGCGTCATGGAATAAGGCTCTGCGTGTGCCAACCTATACCGACCTGTATACCAACAACTCTGTGCAGCAGGGCGACCTCGAGCTTCGTCCCGAGAAGAACTCAACCTTCAAGATAGGCACCCGCTTCCGCACATACGGCGTTGAGGCAGTTGTAAGCGGATTCTACTCGAAGGGTACCGACATCATCGACTGGGTGTACACCACCGAGGAGCGTGGCAAATACCACGCCATGAACATCGGCAAGCTCGACAATATGGGCTATTCGGCTGATGCAACACTCAATCTTGACGAGTTGTTGCCAGGCTCTTTGCTCACTCGCTTCAAGGTGGGTTATGCCTATATCTACCAGAAGCACGAAACCGAGCGCCCCGTATATGGCTCGCTGTATGCCCTTGAGTATCTGCGCCATAAGTTCACTGCCCAGCTCGACCACCGCATCTTCAGTCGCCTTTCGGCTTCGTGGGCTGTGCGTTGGCAGGAGCGTATGAACCACTATTCGCCCTACACCAAGGTGGATGTCAAGCTGCAATGGACAGCTCCAGCCTATACCTTGTATGTCAAGGCCGACAACCTTACTTGCCACCGCTACTACGACCTCGGTGCCGTTAAGCAGCCGGGACTGTGGATTATGGCTGGTGGAAGCATCAAGATAGGATTGTAAAAAGAGGCTTCTGGTATTGGAGGTGATATAAACTGTGATTTACACAGATCACCTCCACATTCCGTATAGGCACAAAAAAAAGAGAATGTTAAACTAATAACATTCTCTTTTCTAATAAATTTGGTAGTATTTGTGACTCCGGCAGGATTCAAACCTGCAACCTTCTGATCCGTAGTCAGATGCTCTATTCAGTTGAGCTACGGAGCCAAACCTTACTTGCAATTAGGCGTATTTCTTAATTGCGAGTGCAAAGGTAGGCATTTATTTTGTAACTACCAAACTTTTCGGAAGTTTTTATCTAATTATTTTTATTTTCTATATATTGTCGCATAAAATGCTTACCTTTGTACCTTATTAAATAACAGACTAATAAGCAATTAAGATATTTGTTCATCATTAATGGATACAGATAACGAGATTTTTATGCGAGCCGAGCTGCTTCTTGGCAGCGACGTTATGCAGCAGATAGCCTCCAAGCGCGTCATTGTGTTTGGTGTGGGAGGTGTTGGCAGCTGGTGTGTAGAGTGCTTGGTGCGCTCTGGCATACGCCGCATTACCATTGTCGACTGCGACCGTGTATGCGCAAGCAACGTCAACCGCCAGCTTATGGCCACAACTAAGACCATAGGGCGTGTCAAGGTGGAGGCGCTTAAGGAGCGTCTGCTTGACATTAACCCCAACTGCGAGGTCACGGCTATACAAAAGATGTACACCGAGGAGAACCATGAGGAGTTTGGTCTCGGCCAGTACGACTACATAATCGACTGCATCGACTCGCTCAAGGACAAGATTTCGCTCATTATGCGAGCCTGCGAGACGTCCGCCGTGCTCTACTCGTCTATGGGAGCAGCGCTGAAGATGGACCCAACGCAGATAAAGGTGGCAGAGTTTTGGAAGGTGCGCGGCTGTCCGTTGGGTTCAGCCCTGCGCAAGCGCATGAAGAAGGCAAAGCTCAAGCCAGCCCACAAGTTTCAGTGTGTGTACAGCGAGGAGCTGCTCGCTAACCGTGGCACCAACCCCAACAGCGAAACCAACCTCTTGGTCAAGGCACAAATCAACGGCTCGATGGCACACATCACGTCTGTCTTTGGCTTTACCATTGCAGGTTTGTTGCTCAACGACATCTACCATAAGGTACTTTCGAAGGAAAATGCTTAAAAAGTAGACACAATATACAACAAATAGCATATTTGTTGGTTATATAATATGTACGCAATCAAAAATCTATAATGCAAAAATTCAATCAATAATATGAAAAGGCTTTTAATATACCTTATGCTTATTATGCTGATGCCTGTAGTGGGCTTGGCTCAGTCGATGACCGACGACCAGGTAATGGCATACGTGGCAAAAGAGCATGCTGCCGGCAAGGACAATGCCAAGATTGTAACCTCGCTTATGCAGCGTGGAGTGGACATACAGCAGATTAGGCGTGTGCGCGACAAGTATCAGAAATCAATGTCGCAGAACACTACCAAGTCGTTGGGCAGCGCCAAGGACCCTACGGGTTCGTCGCGTTTGCGCACCAACAACGTTAAGAAGTATAAAAGCAAGTCGAAGAGCAGTAAGTACAGTCGCAACAAAAGAAGCAACACCTACGACGAGGACGACGAGGATGATATGCTGGACGACTATTCGGCCTACTCTACATACCGTGTTCGTGGCGAGCGTGCAAAGGGCTATACCAACACCTACGACGATAACGACGAGGAGTATCTCGAGTTTGAGAACGAGCTTGGAGAGATGGTACCCGACACCGCTGCCATCATAAAGCAGTACTACGAAAACAAGAACTCGAAGAAGCGCAAGGTGTTTGGACGTGACATCTTCAACAACGAAGACCTCTCTTTCGAGCCTAATATGAACATTGCCACACCGCAGGACTATCGTCTCGGACCTGGCGATGCCGTGATAATAGATGTCTATGGCGCTTCGCAGAAGACTGAAGAGTGCACCGTATCGCCCGACGGTGAGATAACGATAGAGGGCTATGGACCTATAGCCGTAAGTGGACTAACCGTGGCGCAAGCCAATGCACGTGTGCGCTCAACACTCGGCAGACGCTATTCGAGCAGTAGTGTAAAGCTCACCGTAGGACAGACACGCACCATTATGATCAACGTTATGGGCGAGGTTAAGATGCCGGGAACCTACACCCTGCCGGCTTTTGCCACCGTGTTCCATGCCCTGTATATGGCAGGCGGTACCAATGAGATAGGTACCTTGCGTAATATCAAGGTGTATCGCAACAACCGCCTCGTAACCATGGTCGACATATACGACTACATACTCAACGGCAAGCTTACGGGCAATGTGCGCCTTGCCGACAACGACGTCATTGTAGTAGGACCTTACGACTGCCTCGTCGGCATCTCGGGCAAGGTTAAGCGTCCTATGTTCTACGAGATGAAGAAGAGCGAGTCGTTAGCCTCGTTGCTCAAATATTCGGGCTCATTCACTGGCGATGCCTACACCAAGTCGGTGCGTGTAAACCGCAAGACGGGCAAGGAGCTTGCCGTATTCAATGTGGGCGAGTTCGACTTTGCAAGCTTCCACATCTCAGACGGTGACTCGGTAATGGTCGATTCGGTAATACCGCGTTATGCCAACACCGTCGAGGTTAAGGGTGCCGTGTTCCGTCCGGGCTTGTACAACCTTGGTGAACAGATCAACAGCGTGCGCACACTTATCGAGCATGCCGAGGGAATAAAGGAGATGGCGTTTACCAATCGTGCCGTGCTGCACCGTATGAAGGAAGACCGCACACTTAAGGTGATAAGCGTAGACCTTGCAGGTGTCTTGGCAGGCACTGTGCCCGACATACCTTTGCAGGAGAACGACGTGCTGTTTGTGCCTACCAAGACCGAGAACCTCGATCAGCGTACCATCAGCATACGAGGCGAGGTGCAGTATCCAGGTGTATATAAGTATGCCGACGACGAGACCATCGAGGACTTTGTGCTTCAGGCTGGTGGCCTTACCGACAAGGCATCTACCGTCAACGTCAACGTAAGCCGCCGTGTAACCAACCCCAAGGCATTGGCTCCCGACAGCGTCATAGCCAAGGTCTACACGCTCTCCCTTAAGGACGGATTCGTTGTGGACGGCGAGCCGGGATTCACGCTCATGCCTTTCGACGAGGTATATATCCGCAAGAGTCCGGCTTATATGGAGCAGAAGAATGTAACGGTTGAGGGCGAGGTTATGTTCGCCGGAACCTACACGCTCTCTGCCAACAATATGCGTCTGAGCGATCTGTACAAGAGATCGGGTGGTTCTAACGGACTTGGTTATGTTCGTGGAGCACGTCTTATGCGCCGTGCCACCGATGCCGAGAAGGAACGTATGCGTGCCGCCTTGCAGATGGTGATGGAGCAGCAGCAGAAGAATATCTTGCAGCTTGCGGCAAGCAGCAGCGGAGGCAACATACAACAGGCTGCCGAGGGTGCCAAGAATGCCAACTTGGCTAAGTTTAATGTGCCCGACGAGTATCCTGTAGGTATCGACCTTGAGCAGGCTATGAAGAACCCAGGCAGCGACGCCGACATGGTATTGCGTGAGGGCGACCGCCTCATTGTGCCGCAGTACAACGGAACTGTGAAGGTGAACGGAGCCGTGATGTATGCCAACACCATTGCCTTTGAGAAGGGCAAGCGTGCAAGCTACTACATCGACCAGGCTGGTGGCTATGCCAGCGACGCCGTAA
Source organism: uncultured Prevotella sp. (assembly GCA_900553155.1). Classification (GTDB taxonomy): domain Bacteria; phylum Bacteroidota; class Bacteroidia; order Bacteroidales; family Bacteroidaceae; genus Prevotella. Next base: position 9,254 of record USCM01000013.1, read on the forward strand.
AGAGCCGTGCATACATTATATATATGAACGGTATGGTGGCAAAGTTGAGCCACGGAGCCAAGGTGCAGCCCGGCTGCGAGATTGTGGTTCCGGCTAAGCTGAAGCGTAGCATGAGCGTGGCAGAGAAGATGAGTATGAGCTCAAGCTTCTTGTCTATCGCGACAATGATTGCCACTATATCTAATCTGTTTGCCAACTAATAAACTGTAAATTTCACTATTCAATCGTAGTAGGAGACTATGGCATGATAGCCGTAGTCTCCTATATTTATAAATGCAATGGTTATGAAACTTAGAACAGGTATCTTTGCGAAGACTAAAACAATGATGCTTATGAGCGTTAGGGTCTTCCTTGGATTGGTGTTGTTTGTAGGTCTTGTCAGCGGTAAGCCAGCCGACAAGCCATTGATGTTGAAGGGAAGCGTGGTGGACGAAGAGGGCAGAGGCATTGCCAACGTCGTTGTGAACAACGGACGCGAGTTTTGCCAGACCGACCGCAATGGCCATTGGCAGCTCGTTACCGATACAGCAGTCAGCAAGTTTGTGTCTATATCCACGCCATGCGAGTACACCTTGCCGCAGACCGACGGCATAGCCAACGGCTATTATATGCCTGTAGCCAAGGCAATGAAGGCTGGGTCGAAGGCAAGCTTTGTGCTGCATCGACGCGATTCGGTGTCCAACCGCTTTCATTATATAGCCATAAGCGACCCCCAAATACGCAATGCACACGACATGAAGCGCTGGCGTCAGGAGACGGTGCCAAGCATTATGCACACAGCATCCAGTCTGCGCAAGACAGGCGACGTTATAGGAATGACGTTGGGCGATGTGGTTTTCGACAATATGACGTTGTATGCACAGTATAAGCAGTCGATAAAGAATCGCCGAATGACCTTCTTCCAGTGCATCGGCAACCACGACTTTCAGAAAGCATACGCCGACCTGCACAACTCGGAGCTTGGCGCGCCGCATTATGCCGAGCAGATGTTTGGCGAGTTCTTCGGTCCGGTGTGCTACTCGTTCAATATAGGCAAGTGCCACATCATTACGATGAAGAACATCAATTATCGAGGCTCGTGCAAGTATGAGGAGGAGATAACCGAGGAAGACTTGCGCTGGCTTGAGCGCGACCTGAGCTACGTGCCAAAGGATGTTATGATTATCCTCAATATGCACGCCCCTGCCTGGAACGCTATGGAGCCTATCGACAACATCCTTAACGCGCAGCGCCTTGCCGAGATACTTGAGCCATACGAGGCCCATGTCTTTGCCGGACACACCCACTTCTTCGAGAATGTGGAGGTTACGCCGCGTCTATACCAGCACAATATAGCCGCTGCCTGTGGCGCATGGTGGACGAGCAACATCAACCGCGATGGCGCTCCCAACGGCTATATGGTAGCCACGGTAGACGGCACGTCGATGAAGTGGCAGTATAAGGCTACCAACTCTAAGTCGGTATACCAGATGCGTGTGTACAAGCCGGGCGAGTTTCGCACGCAGAAGAATTATGTCGTGGCTAATGTATGGGAGTGGGACCCCCACTGTCGTGTAGTGTGGTATGAGGACGGAAGATACAAGGGACGCATGCAGCAGTTCACCGACAACGACGAGGCCTTCTTGCTTACAAAGCCGCTTAAGCCCCAGCTTGCCAAGACGCGGCACCTCTTCCGTGCCCGCCCCACGTCTAAGAAGTATCGCACAATAAAGGTTATCTTCATCAATAGGTTCAATCAAACCTATACTTATACTATCGTTAATAGAAACAACAGGCCGTTCTTGCTGGAGTAAAGACGTTTTTGTTTTTCAAATCACTAAATAATAGTGCAAAAGTGACAGCTGCTAAGCTATTGTGCTAATAATCAATAGCTTAGCGGCTGTCATTTTGCTTTTTGTCCCTATTCATCTACCAGCCTATCTACCAGTAGTAAGCGTCGATGTAGCAGCCCGCACACAAGGGAGGATTTTGGGTAGGATAGTATTGAGCCAATGATGATGTAGGCTCTACTTTGTAATCCTGTTATCTCTACTTTGTAACAGTGTTATCTCGGCTTTGTAACAAGTAAATAGCCACAAAGTAATGTTGCTGAGGTGCAACCTATCGTAGGCAAAGATACTGCAATAAATCAGAATAATCAAGCTTTTGCAAGAAAATAATGGTACATTGGCTGTTAGATAGCCACCTCTAAAAGCCTATCTAACAGCCTGTAACCTGTTGATTATCAATGTTTAAGGTCTAATACTGGCACTTCTTGCACAATTAATAGAAAATCAAAAACGATTTATTCTACTATTGTAAATGTCAAAATAATATTGTAGTTTTGCACTTGCATTACCTTGTAAAAATTTCAATTCACCTAAATAGACAAATGGAAGATAAAAAAACATACACTTATGATGAGGCTTTTGACGCCTCTTTGAAGTATTTTACTGGCGACGAGCTTGCTGCACGCGTATGGGTGAACAAGTATGCCATGAAGGATAGCTTCGGCAATATATACGAGAAATCACCGGAGGATATGCATTGGCGTATAGCCCGCGAGATAGCCCGTATAGAACAGAAGTATGCCAACCCGATGACGGAGCAAGAGGTGTTCGACATGCTCGACCATTTCCGCTACATCGTTCCGGCAGGCAGTCCGATGACAGGTATTGGCAACAGCCACCAGGTGGCATCGCTCAGCAACTGCTTTGTGATAGGCGTTGAGGGCGATGGCGACTCGTATGGAGCCATTATGCGACTCGACGAGGAGCAGGTGCAGCTGATGAAGCGCCGCGGTGGAGTGGGACACGACCTGTCGCAGATTCGACCCAAAGGCTCTCCTGTCAACAACTCGGCTCTTACCTCTACCGGACTTGTTCCGTTTATGGAACGCTACAGCAACTCTACACGTGAGGTGGCACAGGACGGACGTCGTGGTGCGCTGATGCTGTCGGTAAGCATCAAGCATCCCGAGAGCGAGGCATTTATAGATGCTAAGATGACGGAGGGAAAGGTTACTGGAGCCAACGTAAGCGTAAAGATAGACGACGAGTTTATGCAGGCTGCCGTCGACGACAAGCCTTATACACAGAAATTCCCTATCGACTCGGACCATCCATTGGTGTCGAAGGAGATATCTGCCAAGCAGTTGTGGCAGAAGATAGTACACAACGCATGGAAGAGTGCAGAGCCGGGCGTGCTGTTCTGGGACACCATTCTGCGCGAAAGCATCCCCGACTGCTATGCCGACCTTGGATTCCGCACCGTCAGCACCAACCCTTGCGGCGAGATACCGCTCTGCCCGTACGACTCGTGCCGACTGCTCTCCGTAAACCTCTACTCGTACGTGGAGAATCCATTTACACCTGAGGCAAGCTTCAACTTCGACCTCTTCCGCGAGCATGTGGCTAAGGCACAGCGCATGATGGACGACATCATCGACCTGGAGCTTGAGAAGATAGACCTCATCATGGAGAAGATAAAGCACGACCCACAGTGCGACGACATCAAGCATGCCGAGTATCATCTATGGGAGAAGATTAAGGACAAGAGTTCTAAGGGACGCCGCACCGGTGTGGGCATAACCGCCGAGGGCGACATGATTGCCGCCATGGGCTTGCGCTATGGCACACAGGAGGCTACCGACTTCAGCGTAAACGTTCACCGCACATTGGCTCTTGCAGCCTATCGCTCGTCTGTAACAATGGCTCAAGAGCGTGGAGCGTTTGACATCTTCGACGCCCAGCGCGAGAAGAACAACCCCTTCCTGTTGCGCATAAAGGATGCCGACGAGCAACTCTACAACGACATCATGACATACGGACGCCGCAACATTGCCTGCCTTACCATTGCCCCTACCGGCACAACATCGCTAATGACACAGACCACAAGCGGCATCGAGCCTGTATTTATGCCCGTGTACAAGCGTAGACGCAAGGTTAATCCGGGCGACCCTGAGGTGCATGTCGACTTTGTGGACGAGGTGGGCGACTCGTTTGAGGAGTATATCGTATACCACAAGAAGTTCCTCGAGTGGATGCGCATCAACGGCATCGATACTGAGAAGCGTTATACTCAGGAGGAGATAGACGAGCTTGTGGCACGTTCGCCGTACCACAAGGCTACCGCCAACGACGTAGACTGGCTGATGAAGGTACGTATGCAGGGTGCCATACAGAAGTGGGTAGACCATTCGATAAGCGTGACTGTAAACCTGCCCAACGACGTGGACGAGGCTCTTGTAGACCGCCTGTATGTTGAGGCTTGGCGTTCGGGATGCAAGGGATGCACCATCTACCGCGACGGCAGCCGCTCGGGTGTGCTTGTTTCGGCATCCAAGAAGGACAAGAAGAAGTCGGCAGCACCTGCCGTTAAGGAGAAACACGTGGTTCAGGTGGACGGACGTGTGGTTACGGAGACACGTCCTAAGGAGTTGGAGTGCGACGTTGTGCGCTTCCAGAACAACAAGGAGAAGTGGGTGGCATTCATCGGTTTGCTCGATGGCTATCCTTACGAGATATTCACCGGACTGCAGGACGACGAGGAAGGCATAGCTCTTCCAAAGACCGTTACCAAGGGACGCATTATCAAGCAGATGGGTGCGGACGGCAAGAAGCGCTACGACTTCCAGTTTGAGAACAAGCGCGGATATAAAACTACGGTTGAGGGACTGTCGGAGAAGTTCAACCCCGAGTATTGGAACTATGCCAAGCTGATATCTGGCGTGCTGCGCTATCGTATGCCTATCGACCACGTTATAAAGCTTGTGGGTTCGCTGCAGCTTAAGGACGAGAGCATCAACACCTGGAAGAATGGTGTGGAGCGCGCCTTGAAGAAGTACGTGGTAGACGGCACCGAGGCAAAGGGTCAGGTGTGCCCAGTATGCGGACAGGAGACGCTTGTATATCAAGAAGGATGCCTTATCTGCAAGAATTGCGGCACATCGCGCTGCGGATAGAGGTAAATTGATTAGATTTGCGGTATGAAACACGTAAAGATTGCTTTTATAGGATTCGGCTACCGTGGCAGACAGCTGTTGAGGCTGATGCGTGGTATCGACTTCTACGACATCGTGGCAATAGCCGACAAGTGCGAGGCACAGCATCCGCACGACGTTGCTTTCTATCAGGGCGACGATGCCTACATACGCATGATAGACGAGCGGCGACCCGACCTCGTGGTTGTTACGTCGCCGTGGCATCTGCATGTGGAGCAATCTATAGCGTGTGTGGAGCGTGGCTGCCACGTGGCGTTGGAGATAAAGGGTGGTTTGGCTATGGGCGAGTATGATGAACTGATACGTCTTGCCAACCAAAAGCACCGCAAGGTGTATCCTATGGAGAACACGCTGTTTATGCGTGAGATTCTTGCCGTGAAGCGTATGGCAGACGAGGGCGTGCTGGGCGACATCGTATATCTGCGTGGCGGCTACCGGCACGACCTGCGCGACATAATGCTCGACGACCAAGGACGTCTTGGCGGACGCCTTGGCACGGAGAGTGTGTGGCGCAGCTATTTCTATACAAGTCGCAATGGCGACCTATACCCAACGCACGGTCTTGCTCCGCTTTGCCTCATACTGGGTGTGGGCAAGCACGACAGGTTTGCTGCACTTACATCATTTGCCACCAAAGCGGTAGGTATGCGACAGCGTATGGAGCAGCTTGGCAATGGCGACAGCCCCGATGCCCGGCACATCTGCCTCGGCGATGTGGTGTCTACGCAGATAGAGACACAGGGCGGAGCGCTTATATCCTTGACGCACGACACATCCCTGCCGCGGCCCCGTAGCCTCGACTTCGAGGTGCAAGGCACCCGTGGCTTGTGGGACGGGGTGAACCGCCGTATATACATAGAAGGCTCAAGCGAGCGTGAGACGTGGGAGGACGACGCTCCATACATATCCCGATACGAGAGCCTTTACTGGCAACGCTGGGGTAGGGAGGCGGTAGAGCAGGACAGCCACCACAAGGGTATGGACTACATCATGCTGCGTGCCATAGAGGATGATATGCAGGGAGGCATCGCATACCCTGCCACTCTCGACGACCTTGCATTGTGGACATCGGTGTCGGTGCTGTCCGAGCAGTCGATTAAAGAACACAGAAGAATAGAACTGTAGTATAAGAACCTTTAAAAATCAAGAGCCATTATGAAACAGAAAGTCATTATATCGGAAAACTTGGAACGCGATCTTGTCAACGCCATAGCCGAATGTGA
>USCM01000014.1 GCA_900553155.1 uncultured Prevotella sp.
TGAACACCAACCGCACGGACGTTATATGGGACGACTATCTGCTCAACCCCAAGGTGCTACATTCGGCTTGCCATGTGGTGCCAGCCATTATGGTGTGGCAGATGCTGCCACCGCTGTTGGACGCTCATCCCGTAACCCAAAAGCTTGTAACCAAAGCCACGGCAATATACATAACCATTGCTGTTATACGATTAGTGATAACCTTTATTGGGTCGTTCAAACTATTCGACTCGGACCAGAACCACCGCACAGCAGCCCAACAATACTTCCACTCCTTCTGCGGAGTGCTCAAGATAGTGGTGCTTTTCCTCGGCGTTATCGTCATTGTGGCTATCGTTATCGACCGCAGTCCGCTGACGCTTCTTGCCGGATTGGGTGCCACATCGGCTGTACTGATGTTGGTGTTCAAGGATTCGATAACGGGTCTGGTTGCCGGAATACGCCTTACAAGCAACGATATGGTGCGCAAGGGCGACTGGATAACGGTAGACAAGCTGGGTGCTAATGGTGTGGTTGAGGACATGACGCTGTCCACTGTAAAGGTGCGCAACTTCGACAACACTATCGTTACGGTGCCGCCACAGAAGCTTATAGAAGACTCGTTTCAGAACTGGCAAGGAATGCAGCAAAGCGACGGACGCCGTGTAACGCGCATGATATACATCGACTTCCATACCATAGGCATTGCCGACGACAATCTTAAGCAACGACTCGTGGAGCGAAAGCTTATGAAGAAGGAGCAACTGAAGAGCAATGTTGTAAACCTTACGCTCTTCCGCAACTACATCGAGCAATGGATAGAGCATAACAAGGAGGTCAATACCAACCTTACATTCATGGTCCGCCAGCTGCAACCCACCAACACCGGTCTGCCAATAGAGGTTTACTTCTTCCTAAAGAACAAGGAGTGGAAGACGTACGAGCATAACCTTGCCGAGATAATGGAGAGCATATATGCCTTTGCTCCAGAGTTCGGGCTGAAGATATATCAACGCGAATAGCACATAAAACAACAATATTAAAAGGGCGCGTTGTCAATAGACAGCGCGCCCTTTTATCTTTATTGAGCCTGTTGCTTACTTAGCGTAGGTAATGGCAATCTTGGTAAACTGGAACTGTACGTTACCCTTACCAGAAGCCTCATCAAATACATTCTTGTAGTCGATGTTGTTGCCGTTGAAGCTCAGAGTAGCTGTAGCATTGCCTACAGTAGCCTTCGAGTCGCAAGTGAACACTATCTTGGCAATCTTGCTCTTGCCAGCGATGTGCATAGTGTTGTTCTTGTACATACGTATCGACTTCTGGCTTGCATAGTATGCAGTCTTTTTTGTGCCCTCGTCGGCACCGAATGTCAGCTTAGTGCCGTCCGACAAAGCCAATTCGGCAACCTCCTTACCATTCTCAAGACCAAGCTTCTCTACAACGTATGTAGCTGTCTCGCCCTCTGCCACACCGTCATTAACGAATGTAACCAAGCCGTTTGTTGTATCAAGGTTCAAGCCAGCTTTAAGCTCTGGAGTTGCAGGAGTGTCGGGGGTAGAAGGGATGTTCATTGCTGTTCCGTCACCCTTGATAGTGAAGTTGTCTATCTCCCAACCGCCAGAGTTGTTGTCTGTACTTGTATACTTAAATGCGATGTATACTGCCTTACCGCAATAAGCAGTGAGGTCGATATCTCCCGACTCTACAAAAGTCCAGTTTACACCCTCTGGATACTTAGGTATAACGAGCTGCTTCCACTCTGCTGTTCTGACATCACCAGTATAGTTGGTAGAAATCCAAGCTGTCATCATATCCTTCATGCCGCTTACGTCGGCAAGCTTATTGATAGCATGCTTGAACGAAAGAGTTGCCTTCTTGCTGTCGCCAAGCAAGATAGCAGGCGATACTGCCCACGACTCTGAAGCATGACTTGCATTGCTGTAGAAAGCAGAAGCATTGAGATAACCATTGTTGTTGTAAGAAGCAACCTTCCATACTCTTGTCAAACCACCCGTAAGAGTAACGTCCTTGAATGTGAATGCAGTTGTTTCGTTATCGAAATTCTCTGAGTATATTTCCTTCAGTCCGTTCTCGTCGCCGCCTGTGCCGCCACCTGCGCCACCACCTGTCGGAATGTTGTAAGGAGTAGGAACATCCTCGCAGCTTGTAAATGATAATGTTGTCGCAAGGGCGACAAGCATTGTATAAAGTATCTTTTTCATAATTGTTATGTTTTTGTTCGATTATATTTAATGTGTATTTACTTGGTCTCCACAGCCTACTTAAGTTTGAAGTCGGAATAACGGCGCAGCGCAAGCTGTACAGTATGGTTGTACTTATCGCTTGACTTGTAGCAAGAGAGAACGCCCGTTACATCGAGTTTGCCCTGTGGAACAAGCTCGGCAGCAAAGTCGGCATAGCAGCTGGTACGTATACCTATCTGCTTGTTGGTCTTGTCGTAACCCTTGAAGTAGCGTGTCACGCCATAGCCAAGGTCCTTGCCTTCTGCTTCGGGAGCAAGAGTTGTGGTTCCGTCGCCCTTTACAAACTCCACGTCCTTAAGCGTAACAAGACAGCCTGCATACTTGTAAGCCACGTCTGCCTGAATGAGGTCGGCAATGTTAAGCTCGCCCTTTGAAGCGGTTTGTGCTGAACACCTGCACCTTAATCTTCGAGGCATCCGGCTTGCCTATAATCTTAAAGCGGTTCTGCCAGTCGGCACGGCTTATACGGCTCGGATAGTTCTGGTCCTTAGACGAGTCGTGGTAAGCAACGCCAAGCTGCGGCTGCGAGCGATAGGTGCCATAGTAGAGTCCGCCCACGTTGATGAGCACCTCCTGACCAATCTGCAACTGACCCGACAGTCCGCCCTGTGCTACAGAGATGATGATGCCGCTTGGTACTTTCTCACCAGGCTTACCATTAGGATCGTCGCTCTCGTCCTGTATAGCTATTTGGCTGTAGATATTACCCTCTATGTCGTTGCCTGTAACGATACCCTTGATCTGTGTGCCGTCGGCAATACGAACTGTATCATTGATAGCATCCTTCTGCATTTTACCATATGTCTCTTTCAATTTGGCTATAGACACCACATTGGTCTCCTGTATAGAGTTGTTGCCGTATGGTGAAGTCTCGCTGTTTGGTTCCTTCCAGTCGTCGTCCATGCACGATGCAGTGGCAAAGACAGCAACAAGAGCGAGAAGTGCCAACTTAAGATATTTCATTGTTTTCATCTTAATGCTTGTGTTTGTTAGAATTTATATGTAATGTTCAGCATACCGTTGGTGCCCCAGACATAGAACTTAAACGGATTCTTCTCGAACGAATAGCCACGCAAGTTGTACTTGCCTGTAGCCACACCCGAGTAGCCGCTTCGGCTCTGCTCGTAACCGCCAGTAACGATGCTGCGGTTGTTGAGGATGTTGGTCACCATAAGGTTGATTGAGAGTGAGCCCTTCTTAAGGTAGATGTTGCGGCCGATAGAGCCGTCGAGCATAAAGCCGCCCTTGCCCTTAGCCTGGTCGAGAGCGCCCGGGATAACCTGACCTGTAGCATCGTTGATGATTGGGTAGCCCAACTTTGTCATTGCGATGTTGCGGTTCTTGATGTTCTGCTCGAAACGATAGTTAGGCGAGTAGCTCAAGTAGATGCGGTCGTAATAGTTGCCATTGAGGTTGATGAACCAACCATTCTGGTGATAGTTCAATCCAAGGCTCAGTGCTGTAAGCGGTGTGCCGCTGTCGCGCATGCCCTTGTTGTAGATGCGGTCGTAGTTGTCGCCCGTCTGGTAGGTACCGTGCAGAGTGGCGCTGGTCGACTCCATATACGAGAGGGTGGCATCGTTTGTAATCTTAGCCTCGCTTATAGTACCGATGAGATTAACGTCGAAGAAGCTTGCCACCTTGAACTTGGCGCCAAGCTCGACACCATAATACTCCTTCTTCATATCTGTAAGCGATACGTAGATGAACGAGTTGACGTCGTCGTTGAAGAAGTTCTGCCAGTCGGACACGTTGGTCATCTGTGCATAGTAGCCGTTGAGGTTGAGGTGCAACCACGAGTTCTCGTACATATATCCAACCTCGCCGTTGAACACGCGCTCGTTCTTCAAGCCGTAAACAAAGTCGTTGTTCACCTCAGGAGCCATGAAGGCGTTGCGTGCCTCAGGTGCACGATACTCGTAGCTGGCACCCAACGAAACAACGTGGCCACCGCCGAGGGTGATGTTAGAGCCAAGCTTCAAGCCTCCGTCGAGGAATTCGGCGTGATGGCTCTTGCCGTATGAGTTGTTGGCAGCAAGACCATTGCGCATTCTACCCTCACGCTGCATGGATGTATAGCCTATCTTTCCAGCCACGGTGTAGTTGAAACGGCCAATGTTCTGCGAGTAGGAAGTCCACAGACGAGCCTTGTTTACGAAGATGTTGTAGTCGTAGCCAAAGCGGTCGCCCTCCTTAACCACAGCCTTAGGGTTGTTAAGGTCGTAGTCGGCCTCAGGCGAGTTTGCAGTATACTTGTCCGAGATAATGTACGTATTGATATTGTGGAACGAGTTGGCACCGAGCAAATCCTCCATTGTTTGGTAGTGCATGCCCTTGTTTGTGCCAGCCATCAAGCCAAAGTTAAGCTTCTTGTCCTTGTCGATTTGATGGTTGAATACAGACGAGAGGGTCAATGTAAGGTTGTCGTTGTGCTTGGCCTGTACATAGTACATAGCGTCGCCACCCTCCGCGTTTACGTTGCGGTTGGCATAATAAAGGCGGTCCCAGTTGATTTGGCGGTTTGCCTTAGACGCGCGCCAGTAGTTGAACGAAGTTGTCCAATCGTCGAAAGCCTGCTGTGTGCGGTAGTTCGTATTGGTGTCGTACCATACGTCGAAGTAGCTCGAAGGCAGATTCTTCCAATAGTTAGGCTGCGGGTTGTCCGAGTTGTTGTAGTTTAGCTTGGTGCTCTTGTACATAGAGTACTTGCCAAACAAAGATGTTGTGAGCTTGGTGTTGTCGTCGATGGTCCAGTCCCAAGTAAAGATGGCGCTCGGAGCAAAATCGTTTACAACACGCGAGTTGCGCTTCTTGCCGTTCTGGTAGCCCCAGTAAGGGTTGTAGTAGCGGTTGTTGGCAAGCCAGTAAACCTCGTCGGTACCCGCACCCTGTGTAGAGCGCTCTGTAGGGTTGCCCCATGTAGAGAACGAGAGGCTGTGGTTGCCAAACACCTTCTGCACGCCGAGGAAGTAAGACAGCGAGTTGTAGAAGGTACCCTCCACATAGCCATTGCTTGCCCAGCGGTAGCCAACGCTACCCGAGAAAGCCCATCCCTTCTCCGACAGACCTGTGTTGTAGGTGTACATTCCACGCAAGGTATAGTTGCGGTTGGCGCCGCTCAATGTAAGGCGCTGGCCTACCGGCATGGCTGCGGGGCGGAAGTTGTAATTGTTTGAGCCAGCCATTCCGGCTACGGCAAACGAGTTGCCCTCGAAAGGAAGCGCAAAGTCGATGTTGCGGGTCATGTTGTTTATGCCGCCCACCTGCGAGTAGCGGAACTGTCCGCTCTCCATATCGTTGAGCGAAAGACCGTTGACGTAAACCTCGTTGTACTTCTGGTCGAAAGCGCGGTAACGGAAACGAGCCGGCGAGAACAAATAGCCCACCTGGCTGGCATAGATGTTGGTGTTGGAGTTGACGATAGTGACGTTCTGCGTCATATCGTCATCCTCACCAAGCTGAGCCTCAGTAAAAGTGAAGGCTGCCTCGTTAGAGCTCTCGCTATGATAGCCGATAGAATCGGTCTGAGCATAGGCGGCTGGAACGCAGCACATAGCCAACACTGCTAAATTAAGCTTTTTTTGCATGTATTTGATAATTAGATTTGTTAATTCACATTTAGCGAGAATGCAAAGTAAAGCATTAATTTTCAATAAAAAAAGTTTTTTCGTGTTTTATTCTCATTAATATTGTGTTTCAATGCCTAAGCACCTACAAATTGGTCGGTTTGAGAATACATAGCCAATAATTCTTTGTTACAAATTGGGATATTTCAGATTTAATGCCGATATTTGCAAAAAAATTAAACAAATTACAACAATAAGACAATGAAAAAGAAACTCTTAATCCTTGCCCTGATGCTGCTTGCCATCGTAACCGGCACACAGGCACAGAAAAAGTACAACCTCTATGCTGTAGGTTTCTACAACCAAGAAAACCTCTTCGACACTTGCCACGACGAGGGCAAGCGCGACTACGACTTCCTGCCGGGCGGCTCCTACAAGTGGAACGGCTTGAAGTATAGCCACAAACTGCACAATATGGCACAGGCTCTTGCCGACCTTGGCACCGACAAGCTGCCCGGCATTGGCTGCGCCGTCATCGGCCTTTCAGAGGTTGAGAACTCTAAGGTGCTCGACGACCTTACAGCACAGCCCGCCCTCAAGGCTCGCGGATACAAATATGTACACATCGAGGGACCAGACCGCCGTGGCATCGACTGCGCCCTGCTGTACAACCCACGCTTCTTCAGCGTGCGCAACGTAAAGCTTGTACCTTACGTTCCGGAGCAGAAGAAGGACTCGGGATTCGTTACCCGCGGATTCCTTACCGTAAGCGGAACAATGGCTGGCGAACACGTGGCTATCATCGTGTGCCACTGGCCAAGCCGATTCTCTACCTCCTACTATCGTGAGGTGGCTGCACGCCAGGTGCGCGTGATAAAGGACTCGCTCTTAGCTGCCGACAAGAACTGCAAGGTTATGGTTATGGGCGATATGAACGACGACCCTACCAACAAGTCGATGACCGAGGGTCTATCGTGCAAAGCCAACATTAGCGAGGTGGGCACAAACGACATGTACAACCCGTGGTACAACATCCTCGCCAAGGAAGGACGCGGCACCCTCTTCTACAACGGCTCATGGAACCTGTTCGACCAGATTGTTATGTCGCCCAACATGCTCTGCCCCAAAGGTTCTAAGGATTATGCCACACTTAAGTTCTTCCAGAACCAGATACAAATCCGCCCATACCTCTTGCAGCAGGAAGGCAAATACAAGGGTGCGCCCAAGCGCACAACAGCCGGCGGTGTATGGCTTGACGGCTATTCGGACCACTTGCCAGTAGTGGTGTATCTCGTTAAGGAACAGAAATGATAGAACGCCATCCTTTTGAACCCTTCTTGCCCGACGGATGCCGCCTGCTAATGCTGGGCAGTTTTCCGCCGGGCGAAAAGCGTTGGTCGATGAAGTTCTACTACCCCAACTTCACCAACGATATGTGGCGCATCTTCGGCCTGTGCTTCTACAACGACAAGATGCACTTTGTGGATGTTGAGCACAAGACGTTCCGCCTCGACCTCATCGTCCCCTTCCTGCGCCAATACGGCATAGGCATGTACGACACAGCCACCGCCGTGCGCCGACTTAAGAACACGGCATCCGACAAGGACCTCGAGGTGGTGGAGCCTACCGACCTTAAAGCCATGGTAGACAGCCTACCCTGCCTTACCAACATCGTAACAACCGGACAAAAAGCCACCGACGTGCTGTGCCAATGCTTCGGCATCGACACCCAGCCCAAAGTGGGCGAATACGTCGAGTTCTGCTTCAGCCAACGCCAGCTACGACTTTGGCGCATGCCAAGCAGTTCGCGCGCATATCCTATGAGGGTAGAGAAGAAGGCAGAGTTTTATAGTCGCCTCTTGGGTTTGTTGCATAAAGAAGTTTGTAATATAAACGAAAATTATTAACTTTGTAGAAATTATGTAACGTCGTAAAAACTAACGAATAGGTTGAACAAAAACAAGACGTATGAGAATATTCACAGAGCAAACACTGAAAGAGTATATTGCTAATAATCCTAAATCAAAAGTCGCCTTACAAGAATGGGTGACTATTGTTAAGAAAAGTAATTGGAATTGCTTTTCTGATGTAAAATCTACATTCAATAGTGTAGACAATGTAGGAAACCAGCATTACGTCTTCAATATTAAAGGAAATACATATCGCTTGGTAGTGGTTATAAAATTCACAATAAAATTTGTGTATATTCGTTTTATTGGAACACACAGCGAATATGATAAAATAGATTGTCGAACTATTTAATTATGGAATATGGCATCAATAGTAAATAAAGAACAATATGATTGGGCAGTAAAGCGCGTAGAAGACCTTCTACCACTTGTCAACGACAATACTCCAACAAATGACCCTAATAGTATAGAATTAGAGTTGTTGTCAAATATGGTAGCCGACTACTCTGAGATACATTATTCCATTGGTGAACCCACCTTGTCTGATGTACTGAAATTGCGTATGGAAGAAATGGGATTGTCGTTAGCAAATGTAGCAAAATTGATTGGTGTTAGCCCAAGCAGAATGCAAACATATTTATCAGGAACCAAAGAACCAACTTTAAAAGTTGGACGTCAAATAAACCGTCAACTTGGCATAGATGCAAACATCATACTTGGTGTATAGACTGCCTTACAATTAAAACAAATATCAATATATGACAAACGATAAAGTTACAATTATAGGCATTGCCGGAGGCACTGGCTCGGGCAAGACCACAGTGGTTAAGAAGATTGTGGAGGCGCTGCCGCCACACCATGTGGCTGTGGTGCCACTCGACTCTTACTACAACGACACGACATCCATGACCGAGGAAGAGCGCCACGCCATCAACTTCGACCACCCCGACGCATTCGACTGGAAGCTGCTAATCAAGCAAATCAACGAGCTGCGGGAAGGCAGAGCCATAGAGCAGCCTACCTACTCGTACCTCAAGTGCAACCGACTGCCGGAGACTATACACGTCGAGCCGAAGCCCGTTATCATCGTCGAGGGCATCATGACGCTTCTTAACAAGAAGCTGCGCGACATTATGGACATACGCATCTTTGTAGACTGCGACTCGGACGAACGCCTCATACGCAACATACAGCGCGACACCGTGGAGCGTGGACGCGACGTGCAGACCGTGCTCGACCGCTACCTCAGTGTGCTCAAGCCTATGCACGAGCAATTTATAGAGCCTACAAAGCGCTTTGCACACATCATCATACCAGAGGGCGGCGACAACGTCAAGGGCATAGACATGGTGTGCAAGTATATCGAAAGCATCGTTAAGTAAAGTAAAGTTTGCAATAAAAAGTGGTGCATCTGCCAGCATTGACACATCTCGCTGAGAATCATCACTCCACATTCTCTATAAACAACTGGTCATCCATATCGGCAAGCGACTTTTTCTTCTTGTTCTCCTTAGCCCCAGCCTTAAGCAGATTGCGTGCAGCCGTGATGATGCTGGCGCCACTGTCGGCAGTAGTAATCTTAAGCTTCGACATCTTCTTAAGAGTGTCGTTCATACTCGACTCTACATCCATAAAGCGCACACCAAAGTCTTGCACACGGTCTATCACGATGTTGGCGGCATCCATCATAGCCTGCTGGTTGCTAAGCTGGCGCACCTGAGTCCACATCATCTCCAGCACACGAAGATTCATATACATAGTCTGCGGACCGAGAATCATCACACCCTCGTCGTAAGCCTCACGCCACAGCGTGCTGTCGTTGAGCAGCGCAAGGTTGAGCGCACCCTCTATGGGCACGTACATAATGGCAAAGTTGAGCTTGTTGTAGCCGCTTGGCAGATACTTGGTATACTCTTTCTTGGCAAGACGCTTTACCTGAGCGCGCACGCTGGCAATGTGCGACTTAAGATACTCCGTCTTCTCCGGTGTGCCGTCCTCGGCGTTCATGTAGCGCTCGTAGTCGGTAAGCGACATCTTCGAGTCGACCACCACGTGGCGGTTGTTGGGAAAGTGGAGGATGAAGTCGGGAATCAGTCCCTTGCCGTCGTCGCCCTTGGCCAGCTTTCCAGCCTTGTCCTTAAGCGTCTCCTGTGTGTCAAACTGCTCGCCCTCCTTAAGCTCGAGGTCCTCCAAAAGCTGCTTAAGCTTAAGCTCGCCAAAGTTGCCCTGCACCTTAACCTCGCCTGTAAGCGCACGTGTAAGGCGGTCGGCAGTCTCGCCAAGAGCCGCACTCTTCTGCATATTGATCTTTATCGTCTCGTCCAGACGTGTCAGAGCCTCGCTCTGCTGCTCCTTAGTCTTGTCCAAAGCCTCCTGCATATCCTTTAGGCTCTGCTGCAGAGGGTCGATAATCTTGGACACCTGCTCGCGGTTGCGCTCGCCCAGCTCGTCCTGCCGGCGCTTAAGCACCTCCTCCGACGTGGTCTGCATCTGCTCGCGTATAAGCTTGAGCTGGCTGTCCACCTGTTCGCGGTTCATCTGCTTAAGAGCCTCTATCTGCTTGTCGGCGGACGCCTTAACCTGTGCCAGCTGCGCGTCGTGCGACGCCTTAAGCTCGGCTATCTGCGCTGTCTGCGACGCCTTGAGCTCGGCTATGTGCGTGTCGTACGAAGCCTTACAGTCGGCCATTTGTGTGGCAAGCTGCTGTCTATAGTTGTCGGCTTGCGTCTTCTGCACATCCCTTTCCGAGGTAAGGGCAGTTATCTGCTGGTTCTTACTTGCAATGGCTTGCCCGCACTTCCAAAGCGCAAACCCCATCACTGCCATTGCTACAGCCACTATTGCTATAATGAGATATACTATCATATTGTTGTTAGTTTTAGTCTACAAAATTCGTCAAAATACTTGATATATACAAGCTAATGTCAATAATTATGCGTACCTTTGCCTATTATATCTAAAAACGAAGTAGAAGAATAATGATGCGAAACAACAAATCAGCCAACACCAATAGCCGAAGCAGCATGTTGCACAAGAACATCCTGTTTTCAGGGGTTTTAAAGGCGATAGGCCTAATAACCTCGCTTGTCATTGTTCCGATAACAATCAACTATCTTAACGACGAGGTGTATGGTGTATGGATGACCATTACATCCGTACTTTATTGGATCACGACGTTCGACATAGGCCTTGGCAACGGCATGCGCAATTATCTTACGGAGGCTTTGTCGAAAGGCGATACGGCTTTGGGACGCTCGTATCTAAGCACAACGCTTATACTGCTGAGCCTCATTGCGCTGACAATGGGGGCGGCTCTGATATATCCGCTGTACAGCATCAACTTCAACAGCTTCTTCAACACCTATGCCGTTAGTGGCGCCGACCTGCGCTTGGCTGTAATCATAGCTGTAGGATTCACGCTCATGAACTTTGTGTTGAAGAACATCGGATTTATATTCGTTGCCTTGCAACGCTATGCCCTAAACGACCTGCTGGCGATATCGGGCAACGTTATATCCTTGATTATAATATACCTACTGACCAAGGTTACCTCGGGCAGCCTTGTATTGGTGGTGTTGGCCTACACCCTTACGAGCTGCGTGGTGTATCTGCTTGCTGCCATACCCCTGTTCTGGAAGCATCCCGAACTAAAGCCGTCGTTGAGGTGCTTCGACAAGAGCCTCGGCAAGAAGATTGTGGGCAAGGGCTTAGGCTTTTTTGTTATACAGATAAGCAGCTGCCTCGTGATATTCGGCGCCGCCAACTTCTTCATAACCCAGGCATGCGGACCGGCTGCCGTCACAACCTACAACATAGCCTACAAATTCTTCAACCTGCTTGTTATAGCCTACACCATTGTGCTTGCCCCGATGTGGAATGCCTACACCGACGCCTATGTCAAGGGCGACATGCTGTGGATTAGGGCCACATTCAGGAAGGCGTTGCTTATGTGGGGACTGTCGGTATTGGGCGGAGCGGTGATGCTTGCCCTGTGCAACACGTTCTACCGGCTATGGGTAGGCAGTATGGTGGAAGTGCCTCTGAGCGTGTCGTTGTGCACGCTTGTGTACGTGTGCTTCTTCAACCTCAACAACTGCGTTACGTATTTGATAAATGGTTTGAACAAAATATTCGTCCAAATTATAATATCTTTGGCAGTTACAGCGTTATATATTATATCTGTATATGCCATAGGAGGCAAATTGGGAATAGAAGGCATCGTGCTAAGTATGGCGGCAAGCTATGCGGTGATGAGCGCGGTGCATCTGTATCAATGTTATCTTTTGATTGGCAACAAGGCCAATGGAATATGGAACAAATAAAAAATATATAAATGGAAAATAATAAAGACGTTTCTAAGACTAAAGAGATTGATTTTATCGGCTTGGCCAAGCAGATGCTTGCCGACAAGAAATCATTGGGCATTTCGGTCCTTGTCTTTGCCGTGTTGGGTGTTGTTGTGGCATTAAACACACCAAAAGAATACACCTCCAAAATATTGCTTGCGCCCGAATACTCGGCAGGCACCAAGCTGTCGGGCAGCTTGGGCGACATCGCCTCGATGATGGGTGTAGACTTGGGAAATGTAGGCGGCAATTCGGTTGACGCCATTTATCCGCAAATCTATCCGGAGGTTATTGGTTCTTCCGACTTCATAGTACCCCTGTTCGACGCCAAGGTGCAGGGCGAGAAAGACACCACTACAAAGACTTACTACGACCACCTCACAAAGGATGTGCACATACCCTTTTGGGCTTATCCGCAAATGTGGATAACGTCGCTGTTCGCCAAGAAAGAGCCTACCGGATACGCCAAGCTAAACATGAAGGCATTGACAAGAGAACAGGACGGCGTGTTCAAGATAATAAGGAAGAATGTGCTGTGTACAGTCGACAAGAAAACCAACGTTATCTCCATCGCCGTTACCGACAACGACCGCAAGATAGCCGCAACCATGGCAGACACCATACAGAACAGCCTACAGCGATACATCACCATGTACCGCACAAGGAAGGTGCGCAAAGACATGGAGTATTATCAGAAGATATACGACGAGGCTTATGCAAGATACAAAAAGTCGCAGGAGGTATACGCGTCTTATTCGGATGCCAATGTCGACGTGGTGTTGCAGTCGTTCGCCTCAAAGCGCGACGAGCTTGAAAACCAGATGCAGCTAAACTACAACATCTACACCCAAGCCACCCAACAGCTACAGTTGGCAAAAGCAAAGGTACAGGAACGCACACCCGTATTCTCGGTTGTGCAGAGCGCCACAATGCCAATAAGGGCCTCAAGCACACCACGCTCGTTTATGGTTATAGCTTTCTGCTTCATCGGAGTGATAGCAGACGCCTTATGGATATTTATCCTAAAAGACAAATTTAGAAAACAAAAGTAAACAATAAAGAATGATATACTCTATTCCATACATTTTAATAACGGTTATATTTGGCGTTATTGCAATGTTGTATTCTTCTTTGCCGCCTGAGAACGAGGCTGCAAAGAAGAATATGGATATTGTATGCATCGCATTGTTCATATTGTTTTTTGGACTCAGAGGGTATGTGGGCGACGACTGGATGAACTATACAAAATTCTATCAGGACTGCAGCCTTGACAACGTTTCGTTCAACATACTAAAGATGGGCTCCGAATCCAACTACGAGCCGGGCTACACCATCTTGAACCTTATATGCAAAGCCATAACAGACGAGTATGTGTTCTTCCAGCTTGTGTGCTGCTGCATAAATGTCTTTCTGCTTTACATATTTCTCAAACGCAATGTAAGCAATGTGCCTCTTGGCTTTATGCTGTACGTGTGTATGGGTGGATTCTTGATGAGCATAAACCTCATGCGAAACACCTTTGCCATACTTATATTTGCCAATGCTGTGCAATTTATAGAGAAGCGCAAGCCCGTGGAATACTTCTCCTTATGCTTGCTGGCATTGTCTTTCCACCTATCATCCCTGATGTACTTTCCGTTGTACTTCTTCATGCATAAGAAATGCAACAAATGGGTATTCCTGGCCATCTTCGCATTGGGCAACCTTCTGTTCATATCGCACGCCAAAGTTGTTACAGCGCTGCTGTCTGGTGTGGGCAGCATCTTTAGCGACAAGATGTCGTCGGTAGTCGAACTGTACACCGAAGAGTACGACGCAAGCAAAGGCATATCCATAGGCTATCTCGAACGACTGATAACCGGAACGCTCATGATATGCTATTATGACAAACTAACAGGCCTAAAGAAATCGAACATAATATTCATGAATATGGGATTGATATACTTCTCAATCGCCTTCCTATTCAGCGAATTCGACGTTATGAGCCAACGTCTATCCACATTGTTCACCATATTCTATTGGGTTATATGGTCTGACTTGCTGTCGTGTTATGCGTATAACAACAACAAGCGGCTGTTCATAGGCTTTATGGCAATATACAGCGTATTGAAAGTAGCCGGACTTAGCCACTTCATAACGTACGACTACGACAACTTCCTGTTTGGTCACAAATCTTACAATGAACGTATGTACATACATAGCGACTACAAATATGACGACAACTAAAGTAAGCATAATCACAGTTGTATATAATGATGTCAAGAATATAAGGTCTACTATCGAGAGCTGCTTAAGCCAGTCGTACGACAACAAGGAGTACATCATTATAGACGGGGGAAGCAACGACGGCACTATGGATATAGTAAACCAGTATCGCGACAGGATAGACGTTGTGGTTTCCGAACCCGACAAGGGCATATACGACGCCATGAACAAGGGCATCAAAAGGGCTACCGGCAACTGGATTGGGATATTAAACAGTGGCGACACCTTCGTGTCTACCGACACATTGAAGACGGTGTTCTCGCTCGACTGGACTGGGGTGGACGTTATCTACGGCAACAGCAAGGAGGTTGGAGATTTCGTCAAGGACGTCATTGCCAGCCCGGACACAAGCCTGCTGGAGTTTTATCCCATATATCGACATGGCTCGTCGTTTGTAAGGGCAGAGCTGCACAAGGCCAATCTGTTTGACCTTTCAAAAAAGTCGGCATACAAGTATGGCTTGGACTGGCTGCTTATACATACGCTCTACAAAAACGGATGCCGCTTTAAGAAGGTTGACACCTTTGTAGAGCAGTACGAGCTGGAGGGCACGTCCAACCATCCTTACCGCAACAGATGGATCAACTACAAGGTGACGACAAGCCGAAACTGGTCGGCAGCCAAACTTATGATTCTATTGAAAGGCATCGTGTTTCTCGCCATCACACAATCGTGGCTGTACAGATGGACAAGGGGCTTTGTGCTTAACTTTCTTACCAACGACGCAATGCACTGCATTCCCTTCTGGAACATAAGACGCCTGTTCTTCAAGACGCTACGCATGAAGATAGGCAAAGGCAGCTTTGTTATGAAGAATGTATACATTATGATGCCCAACAACATCAAGCTGGGCACCTACTCGCACATCAACCGCGGATGCGTACTCGACGCGAGAGGCGGCATATCGATAGGCAACAGCGTGTCGATA
>USCM01000015.1 GCA_900553155.1 uncultured Prevotella sp.
TCACCGCCGACGCACACGCTTACAACCTTAACTTTGTGAAGACATTGCTGCCAAAATCGGCTGCCGATGCCTTCAACATACCTGCCGACATAAGCCTTAAGGGCAACTTCGATGCCGACGGACCACGTTATGCCGCACGCTTCGTGGCAGAACAGGGTGGCGGAAAGGTGAGCGGCGACGCCAACTTCGACTCACGCCGGATGGCATACGACGCCAAGCTCGAAGCCCAAAAACTGCAGCTGCGCAACTTCCTTCCATCCTTGCCGCTGCACCCCTTCAGCGGAACGCTTACCGCCAACGGCGTAGGGCTCGACTTTCTCTCGCCCCGTACAAGGCTCAATGCCAACGGCTCGGTACAGCAGTTTGGCTACGACACATACGACCTCTCCGACATGAATTTTACAGCCGAGGTGGGCAACGGCACAGGACGTGCCGTGCTGCAGAGCCACACGCCGCTAATCGACGGCAACATCGACCTTACGGCGCTGCTCAACCCCAAGCTTGTAGATGCCCACTTGGTGTGCGACCTCATAAATGCCGACTTCCAGCGCATGGGTCTTACCAAGCGTCCGTGCTCTACATCGCTCGTGGCAGACGTCAAGCTCAAGAGCAATATGCTGTCCGACCACAGCATACACGGCACCGTAGGCAACATCGTCATACGCGATTCGGCAAATGCCTATCGCCCCGAGAACGTCTTTATGGACTGCTTTACACGCCGCGACTCTACCCATGCCGCCATAACCTGCGGCGATTTTGTGCTGCGTCTTGACGGAGCTGGCTCCATCGACCACATCCTAAGCCGTTTTGAGGCTACCAATGCCGAGGTGGAGAAGCAGCGCGACGAGCGCTACATCGACAACATGCTGATACGCGGCAGCTTGCCCGACGTGTCGCTATATGCCAATGTGGGCAAGGACAATGTCTTTAGCCGTATGCTCAAGCGCTTTGGCTATACCTTCCAGAGTGCCTTTGCCGACCTTGCCGTATCGCGCAGCGAGGGCATCAACGGCCGTCTTAGCCTCGACTCGCTTGTGGCTTCGGGTGTGCAGATAGACACCATACGTATGGCTTTCAAGTCCGATTCTGCCAAGACAAGCTTTGAGGGACTGGTGCGCAACAACCGCTCCAACCCACAGTTTGTGTTTAACGCGCAGATGCGTGGAGCCATAACCAAGTCGTCCGTCTACCTCGGCACACGTGTGTTCGACGGCAGAGAGCGTCTCGGCATAGCCCTCGGCCTTAAGGCAGACATGCAGCCTGGCGGCATAAAGCTGTCGTTGGGCGGCATCGACCCCGTGTTGGGCTACAAGAAGTTTAAGGTAAACAAGGAGAACTACGTGTTTTTTGCCGAGAACCAGCGCATCTCCGCCGATATGCGCCTGCGTGCCGACGACGGCATGGGCGTGCAGATATATTCTAACGACAGCACCGAGAGCAAGCAAGACCTTAGCGTAAGCCTTAACCAGTTTGACCTCCAAAAGGTGCTCGCCGTGGTGCCTTATGCTCCGCAGGTGGCGGGTCTGCTCAACGGCGACTTCCACTGGGTGGTGTCCGATGAGGGCAGCATGTCGGTGTCGTCGTCGGTCAGTGTAGACCGCATGGCTTACGAGGGAAGCCCTATAGGCAATGTGTCGAGCGAGTTTGTGTACATGCCTAAGGACAATGGCAAGGAGCACTTTGTGGACGGAACCCTCTCTATGGACAACTACGAGGTATGTACGCTTACTGGTATGTACAATGCCGAGGGCGAAGGCAGCATCAATGCCGACATGACGTTGCAGCGCACACCGCTGCTGTTGCTCAATGGTTTTGTGCCCGACAAGCTCCTTACCTTTATGGGCTATGCCCAGGGCGAGGTCAAGGTGAAAGGCTCCTTGGCACGTCCCGAGGTCAACGGCGAGCTCTACTTCGACTCGGCTTATGTGGCAAGCGAACCCTACGGCGTGAAGATGAGGCTGTGCGACGACCAGCTGGCTATCAACAACAGCCGTATGCAGTTTGAAAACTTCCAGCTCTTTGCCCGCAACGGCAATGCGCTGACGCTGTATGGCTACTTCGACTTTGCCGACTTCGACCGTATGAATACCTATCTGCGTATGCGTGCCGACAACTATCTGCTAATCGACTCGAAGGAGAACGCCCGCTCCGAGGCTTACGGCAAGGCTTACGTCAACTTCATCGGCTTGGTGGACGGACCGCTCGACGCGCTGCGTATGCGCGGAAAGCTCGACGTCTTAGGCTCAAGCAACGTTACGTATATACTGCGCGACTCGCCATTGTCGACCGAGAGTCAGTTGGACGGACTGGTTAAGTTTGTAAACTTCCGCAAACCGGAAACCGCAACCGTTGCCAAGCCGCCTATCAACGGACTCAATATGGACCTCACGGTGAATGTGGACGACGGCGCCCACGTGCTGTGCGCACTCAATCCAGACAAGTCGAACTATGTGGACCTCATAGGCGGCGGCAATCTGCGCATGCTCTATACCGCCATCGACGGACTGTCGCTCTACGGCAGATACACCATAGCCGAGGGCGAGATGAAGTATTCGCTGCCCGTCATTCCACTTAAGACATTTACGATAAAGAACGGCAGTTATGCCGAATTTTCGGGCGACCCGATGAATCCGCGACTCAATATTACCGCTACCGAAGAGAACAAAACCACGGTGGCAACGGATGGCGGATCGGGCAGAAGCGTAATGTTTGAGTGTGGTGTGGAGATAACGAAGACGCTGCAGGATATGGGCCTGCAGTTTATCATCGACGCCCCGGACGACCAGCAGATGCACAACGAGCTTATGACGCAGTCGGTGGAGAACCGCGGCAAGCTTGCCGTTACAATGCTCACGACGGGCATGTATCTGTCGGACAACAACCTCGGGTCGCTGTCGGTCAACTCGGCTCTAAGCTCGTTCCTAAGCTCACAAATCAACAGCATATCGGGTAGCGCCCTGCGCACACTCGACCTGTCGTTTGGTATGGACAACACAACGTTGGGAACGGGCGAGGTTCACACCGACTACTCGTTCAAGTTCTCAAAGCGTCTGTGGAACAACCGCCTGCGCATCGTTATCGGTGGCAAGGTGTCGACGGGTGCCGAGGTGGAGAATCAGAACGATACCTTCTTCGACAACGTTACACTTGAGTACCGACTCTCGCCTACGTCCAACAAGTATCTCAAGCTGTTCTACGACCGCGACTCGTACGATTGGCTCGAAGGCTACGTCGAACAGTTTGGCGGTGGCTTTGTCTGGAGGCGTAAGTTGCGACACTTTAAGGACATCTTCAGGTTTGGAAAGGAAAAACCGGAAGTAGCAGACACGATAATTAATAAAAAATAATATACTTCTACCCGACATTCCTCGCCCCTCCCTATGGAGGAGGGGTAGGGGTTGGGGCTTTTCACTATGAACAGAATACTATATATCTTAGCGATGTGTGCCCTCCTGGTATCTTGCTCCGAGACAAGCTCGGTGCCAGCCGACGACAAGCTGTTTACAGGTCTGCGCACAACCGTATACGAGAACTATACACCCGACGACCACTTCTCAGCCGTAAAGGAGGAGGTGGAGGCAGCGCTTGCCACGGCACCCAACGGCTCCTTCATGGGCAGCCCCTACATCCGTATGCCGTGGCCGTCGTACCGTCTGTGTATATACAACTGGTTCAGCAGCGCCGAACGGGGACCCGGCAAGTGGTTGTGCAAGACCTTCGGCAAGGCGCCGGTGCTGCTAAGTTCGGTTAATCCGTCGCTGCACGCACAGGTTACGAGAGAGCTGCTAAGGTCGCGTGGCTACTTCGGCGGCTACGTCAACTACGACGTGCTTACCAACGACAGCACCAAGCGTGCCAAGGTGAAGTATACCGTCAATCTTGGTCCGCTTACCACCATCGACACCCTTACCTACCACAACTTCCCCGAGGCGGCGGCTCATCTTATCGACTCCACACGCTCGGAGGCTGTGGTAAAGAGCGGCGACCCCTTCGACGTTGCAACCCTCGACGCCGAGCGTACACGTGTGTCTACACTGCTGCGCAACAACGGCTTCTTCTACTATCAGCCGTCGTATGCCACCTATCTTGCCGACACCTTGGCTGCAGTGGACAAGGCACAGGTGCGACTGCAGTATGCCGACAGCCTGCCGTCGAGGATTGGCAAGCAATGGTATATAGGCCGCATCAACCTTGAGATGCGCCGCACAGCCAACCAGCAGTTGCCCGACACGGCGCATCACAGCATCTACACCATGGTCTATTCGGGCAGACGCCAGCCCATCCGTAGCCTGGTGTTGATTAGAGATATGAAGCTGCGTCCGCGTCAGCTATACAGCTATGCCGACTATATGCAGACCATCAATACGCTTACCTCCAAAGGTCTCTTCTCGCGAGTGGACCTCGGTTTTGCGCCGCGCGACACATCGGAGGCATGCAATGTGCTCGACCTTACGCTCAACTGCGTGTTCGACAAGCCATACGACATATACCTTGAGGGCAACCTCGTAGGCAAGACAACGGGCCGTGTGGGTCCGGGTGTGACGCTCGGTTTTGCCAAGCGCAATGCCTTCCGTGGCGGCGAGAAGCTGTCGGTCAATCTTAAAGGCTCGTACGAGTGGCAGACGGGACACCGTGCCGACGGCACAAGCTCCAAGTTCAACTCGTATGAGTATGGTGCCGACGTGTCGCTCGAGTTTCCGCGACTGCTCTTTATCGACCGCTACCTCACCAACCGACGTATCAAGAGATGGAAGAAGGGCAAGCGTGTGGTACCCTATTATAAGACCCCCAACACCCTGTTGAAGGCTTCGAGCGACGTGTTGAACCGTTCGGGCTACTTCAAGCGCCATATCGTGTCGGGCGAACTGACCTACACCATTCAGCCAACGGCCACACGTCTGCACCAGTTCTCGCCGCTTATCCTGCAATACGAGTATATGAAGGACAAGTCGGCGGCATTCAACGAGGTGCTGCAGCAGAGTCCGTATCTTATGGTTTCGATGGCCGACCAGTTTGTGCCAAAGATGCGATACACCTTCACCTATCAGTCGCCCTCCACCTATCGCCACCCAATCTACTGGCAGACCACGGTTAGCGAGGCGTCCAACGTGCTGTCCTTAGGCTATCTGGCAATGGGCAAACGCTGGAAGGAGACAGGCAAGAAGATGTTTAAGAATCCGTTTGCACAGTTTCTAAAGGTAGAAACCGACCTGCGCAAGACGTGGCAGGTTAGCGAGCACAGCCAGATAGTGGGCCACATCAATGGAGGTGTGGTATGGGCATACGGCAACGCCAAGTCGGCACCGTACAGCGAGCAGTTCTATGTTGGCGGCGCCAACAGCATACGTGCCTTCAACGTACGAAGCATAGGTCCGGGCCGCTACTACACCAACCAGTCGAAGCTATCGTATATGGACCAGACAGGCGACATCAAGCTCTTGGCAAACCTCGAGTTTCGTCCGCGCATCATGGGCAATCTCTACGGCGCCTTCTTCCTCGATGCCGGCAACGTATGGGCTTTGCGCAACGACGGCTACCGCTCGGGCTCGCAGCTTCGCCTTAAGAACATCTTTAAGGAGACGGCTCTCGGCACCGGCGTCGGCATCCGTTACGACATGGACTTCTTTGTGCTGCGTCTCGACTGGGGTGTAGGCATCCACGTGCCCTACAAGAGCGGCTTCTACAACTTCGACCACTTCAAGGACTCGCAGAGCCTCCACTTCGCCATTGGATACCCGTTCTAAGGGGTGGGTAGAGTTGTTGTTTTGTTATTTCCTCATCGGCACTATCACCTCCTCCTTGCCTATAGAGAAGTGGTAGCGGCAATGGCTGGTGTACTTCTTGCCAGGCTCAAGCAATGTGCTCGGCCATTGAGGCTTGTTGGGCGAGTCGGGGTAGTGCTGGGTTTCGAGGCACACAGCCGAGTGGCGCGGATAGCGGTAGCCGTGCTTGGCGGTGAAGGAAGCGTCGAGGAAGTTGCCCGTGTATACCTGTATGCCCGGCTCGTCGGTGTAGACATCCATGCGTATGCCTGTGGCAGGACTATAAAGGGCAGCTGCTATGAGCTTGTCGTTGCCCTTGCCCTTGCGCCACGTGTTGAGACACCAGTTGTGGTCGAATCCGCCGGCGTTGCGTGTCATGTCAAACTGCTTGTTGTTGATGTCGCGGCTTAGCGGAGTGAGGCGTCTGAAGTCCATCGGTGTGCCCGCAACGCTAAGCTCCTCGCCAGTAGTCATATATGTAGTGTCGGCAGGGGTGTAGCGGTTGGCATTGATATAGAGCATCTGGTTCTCTCCATCGTGCGACGGGTCGCCATTAAGGTTGAAGTAAGAGTGGTTGGTCATGTTGATAAAGGTCTTCTTAGACGACGTCGCCTCGTAGCGTATGTCTATCGAGTTGTCGGACGTAAGCGTATACGTAACGGTAGCGTTGACGTTGCCGGGGAATCCGTTGTCGCCGTCGGGCGAGAAGATGCTCATCTGCAATGTCGAGTCGTTGAGCTGGCGTCCGTCGTATACCTTGTATTGCCAACCGGTGGGACCGCCGTGCAGACAGTGGCCGTAGTTGTTCTGCGGCAGCTGTATGGTCTTGCCGTCAATGGTTATGCGGCCCTGGTTTATGCGGTTGGCATAGCGGCCGATGGCTGCTCCAAAGTCGCTGCCAAAGTGTTCGCGGTCGGCATACTGTGCTATATTGTCGTAGCTAAGCACCACGTCCTGCATCTTTCCGTTGCGGTCGGGCACCATAATCGACACAATGCGAGCTCCGAAGTTGGTGAAGCACACCTCCATGCCCTTGCTGTTGCGCAAGGTGTAGAGATGGGTTTGCTTGCCCTCAATGTTCATCTCGAAGTGAGACGGATTAAGCCCCGACAGCGTAAGGTTGCGCATACCGTCAACCACAGGAGCCGCAGCCACAGCCGATGGCACATTGCCCATGACGTGTGGCCAGCCGTCTACCCAGTCGATGCGGTCGAGCCACACCTTGCGTCCTTCGTCGGGAGTGTCGGCACCGAATCCGTGGTATAGCATCCAGTCGTTGCCCTCGGCGTCGCTAACAAACTCGGCGTTGTGTCCCGGACCAATAACGCGCTGGTTGCGATGCAGCACCACCTCGTAGTGGTTGTCGAGAAGAGGGCGTCCCTGACGGTCGGTATAGGGACCAAACAAGGAGCGCGACCTGCCCACCGTTACGCGATAGGTGCTGCGCTCGCCGTCGCAACATGTGCCGGCAGAACCAAACAGGTAGTAGTAGCCACCACGACGCTTGATGTACGTAGCCTCCATAAAGGTGCCTGCCACCTGCTGTGGCTTGACACCGGGTTTGAGCTTAAGGCCGTCGTCGGTAAGCTCGGCACCATATATGCCGCGGAACGAACCCCAGAACAGGTACTTGCGGCCGCCATCCTCGATGTAGAAGGGGTCAATGCAGTTTTGTATACCGATGCCACGGCTTACGAACATATTGCCACAATCGGTGAAAGGACCAGTGGGCGAGGAGCTTGTGGCAACGCCAATACCGGCATCCCACTCGCCACCCCATACCGACTTAGAATAGTAGAGCACATATTTGGAGCCTATGCGGTTGATGCACGGTGCCCATATACCACCGTCGGGCAGCCACTGGGGGCGCGACTGCTCGTTGAAGGCGGTACCTACAAACTTCCAGTCGACAAGGTTGCGCGAACTATATATAGGCAGATTGCGCACGTCCTCGGTAGAATACAGGTAGAAGGTTCCGTCGTCGGCGCGAAGCACGGTGGGGTCGGGCGCGCTCCTGTCAATAACCGGGTTGCGGTAGGTTGATGTCTGTGCGGCAGCCGCCATAGACAATAACAGCGGTGCGCAGAGTGTAGCAATTCGTTTCATATTAGTTGGTTTTCTCTGTTTTTATTATTCAATTTTTTATTTGTTAAAGTCCTTCGGCAGCAGTCCAAACTGCTGGTAGAAGCACTTGGTGAAGTAGCTTGGGCTGGTGAATCCCACCATATAGCATACCTCGTTTACCTTAGAGCGTCCCTCCTTAAGCAGGGTGGCAGCCGCCTTCAGACGCTCAAGCCTTATATAGTTGTTGGGCGAGATGTCGAGAGTGCCTCTAATCTTGCGGTTGAGGCTTGAGCGGCTCATGTTAAGCTGGGATGCAAGCATGTCTACATTGAAGTCGTTGTTGTCAATGTTCTTCTTCATAACCTCCTTTAGATGTGTAAGGAAGTCGGTGTCGGCAGTGCTTATTGATACCGACTCGGAGCTGACGAAGGGCGACTGTATGTATGCCTTCTTTATCTCCTCGCGCTGGCGCAGCAGGTTGGCAACGGTTTCGGCGAGGTAGTTCATTGAGAACGGCTTGACGATATAGGCGTCGGCACCATTCTCCATACCTTCGAGCTTGGCGCTGTCGGATGTTACGGCGGTAAGCAACACAACCGGAATGTGCGAGAATGTGGCGCTCTGCTTGATGTTCTTCAGTAGAGTCATGCCATCCATAGGCTCCATCATGATGTCGGACACAACGAGGTTGACGGTATGGTCGGCAAGCACTTGCAGTGCCTCCTCGCCATCGTTTGCGGTAAGGATGTTGTAGTCCTTAAGCAGATGCTTGCGCTCGTAGTCGAGCATCTCGACATTGTCTTCCACAAGCAGCAGCGTGTACTTCTTGTCGCCGTGCTGCTCGGTGTCGTCGGCAGTACGGCTGTCGTCGGCAGGCATAACAACGGTGGGCTGCTGCTTTATGGGCAGCGACAGGCGAAAGACGTTCATCGTAAGGTCGTCGTCCATAACGAGTGTGC
Source organism: uncultured Prevotella sp. (assembly GCA_900553155.1). Lineage (GTDB taxonomy): Bacteria > Bacteroidota > Bacteroidia > Bacteroidales > Bacteroidaceae > Prevotella. The sequence continues at coordinate 8,786 of USCM01000015.1, forward strand.
CTCCGTGCAGCTCGGCAAGCGACTTAGCCATCGCCAGACCTATGCCCGTACCGCTTGCGGTGGTGTGCATGGTGGTGTCGAGACGGAAGAAAGGCTGGAATATCTTGTCGCGCATTTCGGGCGGTATGATATTGCCGTCGTTCTTCACTATCAGCGTGAACCGCTCGTCGTCGGCACTTAGCAGAACCGACACACGTGAGGCGCAATACTTAACAGCGTTGTTGACAAGGTTGCTTACAATCTTCGTAAAGGCCTCGTGGTCGACGTATGCGTGCAGGTTGCTGTTCTGCATGGATATCGACGAGTTGATGCTGCGCTCGCGCATAACCGAACGGAAGCGGTCGTACACAGCCGTAACGAGCCTCTCGATGTTGCACAGCTCGTAGTTGAGGCGCAGTCCGTCGCGCTCGGTCTTGCGGAAGTCGAGCAGTTGGTTGATGAGGTCGCTTAGGCGGTTGGTGTTCTTAGCCATAATGTCGAGGTCGTCCTTAACCTCGGCATTGGTTATGCAGCCGCTGCTGATGATGTTCTCAAGAGGAGCCTTGATAAGCGTTAGCGGTGTGCGTATCTCGTGAGCCACATTGGTGAAGAAGTGAATCTTGCTCTGGTACAGCTCCTGCTCTTTCTCGTGCTCAAACTTCTCGATGGCCTTCTGCCGTTTCTGCAAAGAGCGTTCGTTGGCATATTTTGCAGCGCGCCACACTATGAAGCACAGCAGCATAAGGTACAACAGCTTAGCCCAGATAGACAGCAGGAAGTGAGGTCGTACATCTATCTTAAGCTCAAGCTCGTCCTTGCTCCACTGGTTGTGGTAGTCCTTCATACGTACACGCAGCTTGTACGAGCCCGACGGCAAATTGCTGTAGGCAATGATATGGTCGGCACGTATGGGCTGCCAGTCGCGGTCGAAGCCCTCGAGCTTATACTCTATCTCAAGTCCGAGAGTGTTGGCATAGTCGAGAGGCACAACGTGCAGCGCGAAGGAGTTTTGCGAGTGGGCAAGCGACAGCTCCTTTGTAAAGACGATGTTCTTCTCCAAAGGCGAGTTGGGGCTGAAGTTGTTGATAGCCTCGTTGCCTATGTTGAGCTGCGTAACCACAAGCTTTGGCAAGCGTACGTTGTTGTTGAGCTTCTCGGGCGCAAAGCGTATGATGCCGCTAAGGCTACCCAGATATATCTTGCCGTCCTTTGCTAGGAGCGACGAGTTGTAGTTGAACTGGTTGTCAAGCAGAAGGCTGTTGTTGCTGTAGCTGCGCAGCTGCTTGGTGGACGGGTTGTAGCTCACAAGTCCGGCGTATGTGGTGAACCATAGACAGCCATGGCGGTCTTCCACAATTCGGAAGATGGTAGAGCCTATGTTGTTGCGTCCCACCATAAACTGCTTAAGCTGTTTGTCGGTGCGGTCGTAGCGGTAGGCGCCTCCTCCCTGTGTGGTAACCCATACAGTGCCCTCGTTGTCCTCAAATATGGTGAGGGCCTTGTTGGATGTAAGGCCGCTGTTGTGGGCGGTAAAGTTGGTCCACCTGCTGCTGTTGGGCGGCAACATATACACACCATTGGTTTGTGTGGCAACCCATAGGCACCCCTTCGAGTCGAAGGCGATGTTGTTGATAAGCACCGGTGGAACGCCGGCAATGTAGTCGAAGCGGTCGGTGGCAGAGTTGTATCGGCATACACCGCGTATGGTGCCAAGGTAGATGGAGCCATTGGGTGCACGGCAGATACTGATGATGGTGTTGTCGTGCAGGTCGCCGGGACGGTTGCTGGCAAGGAAGGTGCGCACCACTTGCTTAGAGTTGGTGTCGATGATACGCAGTCCGTATGAGAACGAACCTACCCAAAGACGGTCGCCGTCTATGCACAGGCCGTGGACGTTGGGGAAGCTCTCGCTATCCTTTATATACTGTATCTCGCCCGTTTGAGGGTTCATGCAGTTCAGTCCGGCATCCTCGGTGCCAATCCATACAAGCCCGTTGCGGTCTTGCACCATCTCTCGCACACGTCTGCCGTGCATATTGCCTTGCGGCACAAAGCGCTCAAACAGAGGGTTGGTGTTAGGCAGATAGTTGACGCCACCGAAGTAGGAGCCAGCCCACATGCCACCGTCACGGTCCTGAAACAGGCAGTAGAGCGGATTGTCGGACAACGAGAAGGGGTCGGCAGGGTTGTACATAAAGTGTTGCACGGAGCGTGTCGCCACATTATATATATAAAGTCCCATTTCGGACGCAGCCCAAATCTCGTTCTGCTTCTGTGCCACCATTCTCACAAATATATTCTTGCCGTCGTATCTGTCGGCAATAATGTTGCATTGTCTGGTGCTTGTGTTTACCTCGCACAGGCCGTGTCGGTCGGCACCGATATATAGCCGGTCGGCAGAGTAGGGCAGTATGGACGACACTATGTCGTTGGCAAAGGGGTGCGAGCCGTCGGCAGCGGTGAATGGCTGCACGTTGCGCAGCGACAGGTCGGCACAGTATAGACCATCGCCGAAGAGTCCTAACCATATACGGTTGTCCTTGCCAAGACTCATGCCCACAACATTGCTGTAGCCAGGCAGAGGGTTGTTGGTAAGAGAGCGTTCCTTGATGTCGTAGCGAAAGACGCCCTGCTCGTTGGCAGAGATGTATATGTATCGGTTGTTGCCGGTTATAACATTTACCGAATTGGTAATGAGGGTACCTCCGGCAGTCTTGGTGTTGAAATGGTGGAACGAGTCGGTCATCGGATTGTATATCCACACACCAATGTCGGTGCCCACCCAGATGTTGCCGTCGGCATCCTCGTAAAGCGATGTAATGAAGTCGCTTTGCAGGCTATGCTCGTCGTTGTAGGCACGATAAATCTTGAAGGATGTGCCGTCGAAGCGGTTTAGTCCTTCCTTTGTTCCAATCCAGATAAAACCGGTACGGTCTTGCATAATGGTGTAGACGGTGCTCTGCGAGAGTCCGTTCTGTACGCCGTAGTGCTTAAACATATAGCTTGCCTTGCCTTGCATTGGGCAAAGCAAGGCAAGCAATGTTAGTAGGCAGGTAATGATATTGTTCTTATTCATAAACAGATTGTTTCGTATTGTATTTGCGACTCAAAATTACTAATAAATCACAATATCCGTATCATCATTCAGTTCTTATTTTTTTGCTGCGTGCTTAAATGCACGCAGCTGTCGTTACTTGAGGAAGTTGACCGTGCGCTCGGGCGAGTAGAGCTCCCAAAGCGATGCCACTGTCCAGCCCGGAGCGAAGAGGTTGTTGTAGAAGCCCTTGCCGTTGCGGCCGTAGTCCCATGTGGTGTGCTGCACAACCTCGGGATAGTAGCCAGGCTTGGCAATGTCGAAGTGGTGCTCGTTGGTAGGCATCAACTGGCACAGCGACGAGTAGATAACGTCGTACATCTTGGCAAAGCGCTTCTCGCCGGTTACGGTTGACAGCCACTTGACGATGTGCGGCAGCTCGAAGACAAAGACGTCGATATGGTTGTTCTCTACCGACACGTTGCTCCAACCGCGCGAACGGAACCCAACGTCGCCGAGCATCTGACCCTTGGCAAACGGCACGTCCCATGTATAGTACCACGACATGGCAAAGTAGGCAGCCTGACGGCAGAGGTCGATGTAGTGGGCGCGCTCCTTACCCTTGGTCACCATAGCCAAATAATAGGTCGAGGTAACGGCAGCTATGGCAGCCTCCTTGTCCTCACAGTTGGCGTCGAGGGTAGACGAGAAGTAGTCGCTCTTGGAAATGATGTTCTTCTCCACATAGTCGACAGTGCGCTTTGCGGCTGCAAGGTAGCGCTTGTCGCCAAAGTACTTCCAACCCATAACAAGGGTAGATGTAGCCGATGGTGTGCTGCCGCCAGAGGCGTCGATGTCGGTACCGCCGTCGCTGTACTTACGGGCAAAGCTGCCGTTGGGCTTCTGTATAGCTATAAGGTTGTCGAGCAGGGTGCGCATCTTCTTCTCCCAATCCTTATGCTGGCGTCCGTGCTGGCGCTCGTACTTGAGATAATGCAGTATGGCATATACAGCCTCGCTCTGCTGTCGGATAGAGTGGACAACGTTTTTGGGCATGCCCTCGTTGAAGTTGACAAAGTCGTAGAAGTAGCCAGCCGGTGTAAATCCGTTCTGCTTGAAGCTCTCGATAATGCTCTCGCCCATCTGCTTGAGGTTGTTGTCGCCGTGAGCCTCGCCCCATTCTATCTCGTTGAAGGCATTGAGCAACACTCTGCCGCAGAAACCAATCTGCATCTCTCGTGCCGGTTTGCAGTCGTTGGTAAGGATCGTAAGACCAGAGTTGTACTTCAAGGGAAAATCGGCAACGTACGACTCGCGGAAGTAGTTGCACAGCTGTGCCTTGACCTCCTCGGCAGACATCTGCTGCTTGAGGGGCTCTGGCTGCATCTTGTCGAAGCTGTACTGCCACATGCTGCTTACAAAGTCGCCATACGATGCTGCCTTGGTTTGGCGTATGCGCCACGTCAGCGTCTTCTCTTCGCCGGCGTTAAGCTTGACAAACGACGTAACCGACGGAGCGAGGGTGAGCTTGCGTATGTAGCGTCGAGGTGTCTCCACATAGGGATAGCCAAAGGTGAGCTTGGCCTTGCCCGTCTCGTTGTCGAAGCCAAGGTAGCCTATAGTGGTGTTGCCGGGGAGTATAATCTCGCCCTGGGTTAGCTGGGTCTGCACGTCGGCAGCGTCCTTCTCTACACGCAGCACGCTCCAGCCGCTGCCCGTAGTGGTGCTGTACACGCTGGTAAGAGGGGTGGAGAGTCGGTCGTCCCTGAAGTTCCAGCTGCTGCTTGTAGCAAACGAGGGAGCCTCTTTGGGCGAACGCATATTGCGGTGATACCAGAATCCCGGCATGTAGAACTCGCATCCATCGGTGTTGAGTCCGGTGGCAAGCTGTGCGCCAAAGTTGAAGTAGACGTCGGCATCGGCCTTTATCTTGACGCTTACAATCTTGTCGTCGCCATCGTTGGTAACGGTCTGCGTAATCTGCATAGGCAAGCGTGTGCCACGTGTCTCGTATTTGCCGTTGTCGAGATGCAGCCGGTAAGCCACAGCGTTGTTGCCTGGCTGCTTAATAAGCAGAGACGCCTCAATATCCTGTGCGTAGGCAGACAATGCGGCAAACGCACCGAGAGTGCTGAGCAAAATAGACTTGTTTATTTTCATAATGGTAATGTGTATTGTTTTTAGTTGTTGTTGTCTAAGGCATGGCAAAGTGCATTGTTGGCTTTAGCCACACGTTTGGCGTCGACCTTAAGCACCTTGCGGTCGTAGGTTACGAGACCGTTGACCTCGCCCTCCACGTCGGTGGTTTGGGTATATACGGCAGCCGAGAAACCAGTCTTGACAAGCTGTTGCAGCTTGTCGGTATACTCGACGTATCGGTTTGTAACCTCCTTGACGTTCTTGAATTCGGCATATCCCCAGTTCTTGTCGTCTTGCCATAGATGTCCCTTGACGGGAAGTCCGAGTCCGCCGTATTCGCCAAGAACGGTAGGGCGGTTGGCATCGTATAGCATAATGGACGGGTCGGGGTAGTGATGTATGTCGAGCATGTCGCCCACGGCATAGTGGTTGCCGCCGCTTGCGGGGTTGACAAGACGTGTAGGGTCGTAGGCTTTAGTCCATTCCACAATTTCTTGTGTCTTGAACTGTCCCCAACGCTCGTTGAAGGGAGTCCATGTAACGATGCAGGGATAAGGCTGCAAGGCGTCGATAATCTCTTTCCATTCGTTGCGGAAGTTGTTCTCCGACTCGGCGCTGTGCTTTACCTCGGCTCCGTTGTAGAAGTTGTACATCTGCCACTCGGGCCAAGAGTCGCCGCACGGCATATCCTGCCATACAAGCACGCCAAGACGGTCGCACCATGTGTACCAACGGGCAGGCTCCGTCTTCATGTGCTTGCGTATCATGTTGAAGCCAAGACGCTTTGCCAGTTCGATGTCGTAGCGCAGGGCTTCGTCGTTGGGAGCGGTGTACAGTCCGTCGGGCCAATAGCCCTGGTCAAGCGGACCCATCTGGAAGATGTCGCGGTTGTTGAGCTGTATGCGCATAATGCCGTTGGCGTCGCGTCGTGTCGAAATCTTGCGCATAGCGGCATAGCTCTCCACCTTGTCCACCTGCTTGCCGTCCTTGAACAGACTTATATTAGCCGTATACAGGTACGGATCGTCAGGGCTCCATAGGTGCGGATTGTCGATAGTAAGGTCGACAGGCTGTCCGGCGGCTGCCTTGCCAGTGGCTACAATCTTCTTGCCGTCTGATACAGTAACCTCCACAATGCCCTCGTGCGTACTGGTAAGAGGTGTAATGCAAAGGCGGTTGTTGTCGATATCGCTTACAGTGTTAAGGGCTGTGATGTGGTGGGCGGCTACCGGCTCAATCCA